>DAOVZA010000284.1 GCA_030635405.1 Desulfocapsa sp. | reverse complement strand
TCTGCACGCTAATTCATGGGTTCTTTTTAAAATCAGGCTGATGACTATTTTTCTTTCCTGCGCAATTGTAGCCCTGTTTGTCATCGTGGAAATCAGCTATGCACTTACTGCTCATATTCGTGAATCTGATGAAAAACGACAGAAACTTTATAGTGAGGCCGAGCATACTGATAAACTTGCATCCATAGGAAGATTGGCGGCAGGTGTTGCCCACGAAATAAATAATCCTCTGGCAATTATAAATCAGAAAGCCGGGCTTGTTCAGGACTTCATGGAGTTTTCTGGGGATTTTGACAATAAAGATATGATGGCAAAAGCGGTTGATGGTATTCAGAGCAGTGTGGAGCGCTGTAAAACGATTACTCACCGATTACTTGGTTTTGCCCGTCAAACCGATGTTGTTTCTGAAAAAATTAATGTTAATGCAACGCTACGTGACGTGGTGGGCTTTCTGGAAAAAGAGGCCACATATAACCAAATAAAAATAGATTTTAATCTCTGTCCGGATACAACTGATATTTTCAGTTCTCGCGGGCCGTTGCAGCAGGTATTTCTCAATATTATAAACAATGCCATCGATGCGATTGGTCATGGCGGTACAATCATGCTCTCAAGCAGACAGATCAATGAAGATAGGATTCAGATAACAATTGTTGATGATGGCCCTGGAATGCCACCAGAGGTTATGAATCATATTTTCGAACCATTCTTCACCACAAAGGAAACAGGAAAAGGTACAGGTTTGGGCTTATCCATTACCTATGGTTTGGTTAAGAAATTGGGTGGAAGCATTAAGGTGAAATCAAAGCTTGGCAAAGGAACAGTCTTTAGAATTGCTCTGCCAGTGCAATATAAAGAACCAGCCGTTTAAAAGCAAAACTTCAGGGTGACTATATGATAAAGTCAAAAGTATTAATAATTGATGATGAGATTGAGTTTGCCTCAACCCTATGTCAGCGATTGAAGTTGCGTGGAGTAGCCGCAATAGATGTGCATAGCGGGACTGAGGGGCTGATCAGCCTTGTGAAAATGAATCCAGGTATTGTCATTCTTGATTTGAAAATGCCTGACATGAGTGGGCTTGATGTTTTAGAAAAGATTAAGGAGCATGATTCAAGCATCGAGGTGATTATGCTCACTGGCCATGGCTCGGCTGGATCGGGAGGTGAGGCTCAGGAAAAAGGAGCTTTTGACTATATCATGAAACCTGTCGATCTTGTTGAACTTGTGGATAAAATGAAAGTAGCTGACGAAAAACGCAGCAAGGCGTAAAGATCTTATGGATGCAAATATGGAAAACAGTATTCGGCAGGAACAGATAGAGTCTTTTGGCAGACTTATGGCAGGTTTTGCGCATGATATGAAAAACCATCTTGGGATAATACGTGAATCCAACGGTTTGATGGGTGATATTATCGAGATGGGTACCATGTGTGAAGATGCTAAAATGGTGGAACGTCTGCTGAAGTCAATAGCAGCCATCGAGCGCAGAATCGTGATATCAGCTAAGATGATGCACGATTTAAGTGGAATAGCCCATAGGCCCGATACTCCACATTCCTCTTTCCTGTTGAATGACTTGATTGAAGAGGAATACACGTTTTTGGAGCGGTTTTCCCGCTTAAAACAGGTAGAAGTTCTTTTTGAGCTTCAGGAAACTCTTTTGCCAGTGTATAATGATCCTGCATTGTTCCAACATATCTTCTACAGAGTGTACGCCCAGTGTCTGGATTGTCTTGAGAGTGGAAAGGTTCTTACCATAAAAACGGAACAGGCTGGGAAGAATGTTGTGGCAAGTCTTCATTTCTCTCCAGGAGATAACATGGGAGAGACTGAAAAAATAATAAATGAAAAACTTCTTGCTGCGGCGGAAAAAATAAATGGGGGCCTGGTAAGAGTTGAACATGGACCCGATAGTGTTGAAATAAGATTGACCGTGCCCTCCTTAGAGGTTGATGGTACCTCCTAACCGGAAGACAGAAAGCTTCTGTGGTTACTGGTAATACCTATGATTATAAAAGCTATTCTGATAAAGTTAAAGAATTCCTGTACTGATCTGCTGCCCATTGTTCTGGTTATAGCGTTTTTCCAGATCGTGGTGATACGTCAGCCCTTACCGCAGATAGGTGAGGTTTTATTTGGAACTCTTCTGATTGTCTTGGGTCTTAGTTTGTTTATTCAAGGTCTTGAGATGGGTTTGTTCCCCATCGGTGAGGCCATGGCTCAGGCACTGGCCAGAAAAGGAAGCCTGTTCTGGCTTCTTTTCTTTGCATTCTCACTTGGGTTTTCCACCACCGTTGCAGAACCGGCTCTCATAGCAGTTGCTGCTAAGGCTGCAGATATTGCAGGGCAGGGCGGACTCATCGATTCAACACCCGAGTCTCTTAATCAATACGCATTTGGACTTCGCATGTCCGTTGCATTCTCGGTGGGGCTTGCCATCCTGATTGGTGTCATGCGTATTCTTCGTGGCTGGCCCATTCACTATCTCATCATCGGCGGTTATGTCCTTGTCATGGTGATGACCCTGATCGCTCCAAAAGAAATTATAGGTATCGCTTATGATGCTGGTGGTGTAACCACGTCGACCATAACGGTACCGCTTGTTGCAGCATTGGGAGTAGGGCTCGCTTCAAGCATACGAGGGCGGAGTCCTTTAACGGATGGCTTTGGTTTGATTGCTTTTGCATCTCTTTTACCCATGATATTTGTTATGGGATATGGACTTATCATCTTTAAATAAAGGTCAGCAAATTCTGTGGAATTTATAAAGGAATTCATAGGAATATTTCTTTCGACGTGTAGAGATGTGGTACCCATCATTCTTCTTATCACTGGGTTTCAACTCTTTGTACTGAGACAGAAAATACCAAATTTAAAAAGACTTATTATTGGCGGTGTCTACGTTGTGGTAGGTCTTGCCCTCTTTCTTGCCGGACTCGAAAAAGCTCTTTTTCCACTCGGTGAGATCATGGCAAGTCAGTTGTCAGATCCGCTGTTTATCTATGGCACAGATGAAGTTGTCACAAATGTTGATTGGATGGCATACGGCTGGGTGTATCTTTTTGCAGCAATGATAGGCTTTGCCACCACCATTGCAGAACCGTCTCTTATTGCTGTTGCTTTTAAGGCAAACGAGGTCTCCGCTGGAACAATCTCCACATGGGGGCTGCGAATCACCGTGGCAATTGGCGTTGCATTTGGGATAAGCCTTGGAACATTTCGAATAGTGACTGGTACACCACTGTACCTGTACATTCTTGTGGGGTATGTAATTGTTATTATACAAACAATATTTGCTCCTAAAACAATTGTCGCGCTAGCTTATGATTCTGGTGGTGTGACAACGTCCACCGTAACAGTGCCCATCGTTGCGGCACTCGGCCTTGGTTTGGCTGGAACTGTTCCTGGCCGAAATCCTGCCATTGATGGGTTTGGGCTCATTGCCTTTGCAAGTCTTTTTCCAATTATTGCCGTGATGGGCTATGCCCAGTTGATGGAATGGAAAACAAAACGTAGTGTTAATAATAACGGAGATATATAATGCGCTTTAAACTTATTTTGTCCTCGGTAAAGCCAGGTATCACAGATGATATTGTGGACGCGGCAAAAGCTGCAGGTGCTACCGGAGCAACCATTATTCCGGCACGAGGTACTGGTATTCGTGAGGCAAAGAGTTTTTTCGGTCTTTCACTCGAAGCTCAAACAGATATTATTATGTTTCTTGTTGAAGAGCACTGTATCACCGAAATTCTTGATGCTATAAGAATATCCGGTAAATTCCATGAACCAGGGACAGGGATTGCCTTTGTACTTCCGGTTGAACATGTCGTTGGCTTGGAAAGTCAGATGGAGCGA
>DAOVZA010000364.1 GCA_030635405.1 Desulfocapsa sp. | reverse complement strand
CGCAGACTACCATGGGAATCTGGAACACAGATGAGAGCTTTTTCATAGGCTTCTTCCGCTTTTACATAGAGTTTGTTGTTTTCCGCATGTGTGCCTCAGAGAAAATAAAAATAGTAACAGGCACTGCCATTATTTTCTGAAGGGCTGGCTTCAGGAATTTCCTCGGTTATCAGATGCGGTTCCAGTGGAATTTCTTCAAGAATAGTGGTGCTGCAACCACCACAGCAGAGCAGTACAAACAGAAGTAAAAGGGCAGGTGAAATTAGATGATTTTTCAGTTTCATTATTTCTCTATGAGCAACAGTACTTTATTTAATACACTTTGATGGATGTCTTCAATTGTGCCTGATGCATCTATTCTGGAAATACAGGGAAGATCAAGATTTGCAAAATGCTTAGCAACTTTTAGAAGGTAGTCTTCTTTTTCAAAGTCATTGAGAGTGTCTCCACGACCTTCTGTGATGCGTTGAACTCCTGTTTGAATAGGTGCATGAAAGAGTAAAGCAAGATCGGGCACTGGGGCAAAATCGTTTCGGGCTAAAATCATGGCCGGATCGAGTCCTGCTGCACCTTGATAGGCAATGGTTGAAAGATAATAACGATCACAGAGAACGATTTTGCCCTCTTTTATTGAGGGATTAAGTAGTGAGTTAACGTGCTCTTTTCTGTCAGCCAGAAACAGGTCAAGCTCTTCTTCAAGGCTTGATTGTCCTCGATTAGTATAGAGTTCCCGAATTTGTTTGCCATATTTTCCATCGGTTGGTTCGCAGGTGGAAACAACATCCAGGCCACGATCTTGAAGGGCAGTGGCAAGCAGGTCTAATTGAGTTGATTTTCCTGTTCCGTCGGTTCCTTCAAAAACAATGAGAAACCCTTTTGTATCACGTGAAGTCATAAGGTTTTTGCCTTGATTCTGTTGCTGATTATTTGATTTGCAAGTTTCACGGCCGCAAGGAGGCTTGTTGGATCCGCAATACCTTTTCCTGCAATATCATAGGCAGTGCCGTGATCAACTGATGTTCTGACTATTGGGAGGCCGAGTGTAACGTTAACACCATCTTCGAAATGGAGAAGTTTAAAAGGGATCAAGCCCTGATCATGGTACATACATATGACTGCATCATATTCGCCACGAGCAGCCTTAAAAAAGATTGTATCAGGTGGAAAGGGGCCGTGCAACACCATACCTTCTTTTTTAGCCATCTCAATGGATGGCGAGATTATATCAATTTCTTCACTACCAAACATACCACCTTCGCCGGCGTGAGGATTAAGGGCAGCAACAGCAAGTTTTGGAGATGGAATATTAAAATCAACCTGAAGGCTTCTGTGAGTAGTTTGATACAGTTTGAGAAGGGATTCTTTGTTTAGTAAGCTTGAAACCTGTTTAATTCCACAGTGAATAGTTGCAAGCGTAACACGGAGAGTGTTACCGGCAAGCATCATCACATGATCGTTACATTTCGTTAAATGGGCGAGCATTTCAGTGTGTCCGGGATAGAGATGACCACTTTTTTGGAGTGCTTCTTTTGAAATGGGGCAGGTGCACAAACCAGAAAAGAAACCATTTTGGATCCCTGCAACTGCTGATGTTATGGCAGTAGCCATGGAAATAGCAGTGTCTTTGTTAAATTTACCTGGATTAATAGAATTCTCATTGAGTGAAGAAGTTTGGTATATGGGAATTACGCCTTTTAATGATGGTACTGTATCGCCTGGCAGCCAGGGAATAGTGCTACAGTCAATATTGAGTTTTTTAGCGTAATAATTGATAACGGTGAGATCCCCAACTACAATGGCGGGGATATGCTGAGTTACATGAGAATCAGTAAAATATTTGAGGATAATCTCAGGCCCTATACCGGCGGGACATCCCATTGTAATAGCAAGTGGCAGCATAACAGGTTTGGCTGGATATTAATAAAATGTGTCTATTGCTTCAAAGCAGTTCTGTAAATGTTCGATTTGAGGCTTTCCATTTTCAGTAATTAGAATGGAAATAACATCAAAACGGACGGCCTGATCAGAAAGCTTATTACGGGTTATATAATCGAGTGCAACTCTACTGATCTGAGCCTGTTTCTTGGGGGTGACGGCCTCGAAGGGTTGACCAAAACGTGTACTTTTTCTTGTCTTAACTTCAACGAAGACAAGGGTCTTTTTATCACGTGCAATGATATCAATTTCACCACTTTTTTGCCTGTAGTTTAGTTTGATAACTTTGGTACCATGCTTTTTTAAATACTTGGCGGCAAGGTTTTCACCAAGTTTTCCAAGACTGATTCGGTCCTTAGACAAACTCTTTAACTCCCTTAAATGTTAAACGGTGGTGTGGAGTAATGCCATGAATGGATACAGCTTCACGGTGCTGTTTTGTGGGGTATCCCTGATTTTTAATGAAGTTATATTGCGGATATTTCCTGTGCAGTTTGGCCATGATGTCATCTCGAGTAACTTTTGCAATAATTGAAGCGGCAGCTATGGATGCGGAACGGGTTTCACCTTTAATTAAAGCTTGTTGTGCAATTCTCGAGTGAATTGGGAATTTCCCGTCTACAAGCAGAAAATCAGAAGAGACATCCTGCTTTGAAAGTTTAGCAACAGCTCGTTTCATAGCAAGAAGTGAAGCCTGAAGAATATTGATCTTGTCTATAATTTTATGAGAGACAATCCCAATTCCGATGTGTGCTGGAATTTCATGAAGATAGTCAAAAAGGATCTGCCGCTTTTTTGCAGAGAGTTTTTTTGAATCAATAAAGAGAGAGTGGGAGCAATGCAAAGGAAGTACTACAGCAGCGGCAACAACTGGTCCGGCTAAGGGACCTCTGCCAACTTCGTCGAGTCCTGCAACAACAGAGTATCCCTGTTGCTGCAGACCACGTTCGAGAGAAAAATTATCCTCCTGTGGAGGATCAAACAGAGATAGAATTGAATCAGTCTGCTGCTTAAGTTTTTTTTTCTTTTTTGAAGTTATTACTTTAGCGCACAATGCCGCGCTCACGGATACGTACAGCTTTGCCACTTCTGTCACGAAGGTAGTAAAAACGAGAGCGACGAACGCGTCCACGTCTAACAACTT
>DAOVZA010000338.1 GCA_030635405.1 Desulfocapsa sp. | reverse complement strand
GGAAGCTCATAATACTATTACCAACGGATATACTGATTTTGTCGAAATCTTCATTGCACAGGGTCAACAGTCTGAGCTTGGAGCTGACGCCTATCTTAAATTTGCCTTTGAAATTGGTCCAATTGCTGGGCAACGTCTCGATGATGGAAGTATTGACTTTCGAGAACGAAGAATCATGATTGGCGTATCAGAAAATGATCTGTTGGCGACTAAAATAGCCGCTATTACTGGCAGTCCAGGTGTTAATGTCCTTGGAGAAGAACTTGAGCCCGAAGGTGGCAAAGACATAGATGTAAAGATCAAAAATGACGTCACATTTATAAAAGAAAGTGGTGAAATCAGGGCAACCAAAGACGGAATCCTAACAGTAGTTAATGATTGTGAAATCAAAGTATGCTCTAAACAAGTTATTCTAACAGATATTGATTACAACACTGGCAATGTTGACTCAAAAAGTTGTGTAATCGTACATGGTGCAGTCCAACCCGGTTTCAAAATCCACACAGGCGGAGACCTGGAGATAAAAAAAGAAGTAATGTCTGCAAATATTACAGGTGAAGCTAATGTAGTTATAAAAGGTGGTATAACAGGCAAAAAAACACACATTAAAGCTGATGGTGACATTGATTTCAAGTTTATCGAACAAGGGCATATTGAATCTGGCGGGAACGTTGTCATGCGTAAGCAGTCCTATTACAGCATCCTTCTGGCAAAGGGTGCCATTCTATGCAATGAAGGTACCACAGTTATTGGCGGTGAAACAGTCGCCGGAAACTCTTTAACTGTTGCAAATGTGGGTTCCTCTAATGCAAAACCAGCTTTCCTTGCTGCTGGTGTAGACTATGAAAGACTTGTTATACAAAGAGAACTCAGGCAAACCCTTACTGATCAGGAAGATGAAATCATACAATGGTTGCAGCGCTATGGTGGGAATAGAAAATCCAAAAAAATAAGAAAGATGGAAGAGGATACCAGTGAAACGAAAATGAAACTTCTCAAGCTAAACCTTATCCCTGGAAGTGGACTCTATTCACGAGTTGGTGATCTCAAAGGAACTCTTGATAATACATCGGATGAAAACGATGACGAACCTCAGGGAATACAAATAGACAAAATTTTTATTGATCTAAAAGGTACTGTTTTCTCAGGAACTGAAGTTCGAATAGGCAACTGCAAACTGATAATAAAAAAGACCATCACAAAACGAAGACTAAAGCTCAACAAAAAGATGAAGCAGATCATTGCATCCGCCATTAATTAATGAGAATTGAACATAAATTCCCCTTTGGCAGTCACCTTCTATATTTCTTTTTCATACAACAGGCAGCAATTCACAGCTGGCAGGCTCTTCAAGACACACAGCAATGAATATCCTCCATACTTCTGACTGGCACCTTGGACACAAGCTTTATGGAAGGCAGCGATATCAAGAACATTCCGAGTTTCTTGATTGGCTACTGGACTGCATTGAAAAACAGAACATTGATGTCCTCATTGTCGCAGGTGATATCTTTGACAGCCAAACACCCTCTAACCAAAGCCTGGAAATGTATTACAGGTTCCTTGCCCGCACAGCACATTCTCATTGTCGTCATATAGTTATTGTTGGTGGTAATCACGATTCCCCTACCTTACTCAATGCACCCCGTGAGCTTCTTTCTTTCCTGAATGTTCATATTATTGGAAGAGCTCCAGAAAACATTGAAGATGAACTCATCATACTAACTGATAAGGACGAAAATCCGGAACTCATGGTGCTAGCTGTCCCGTACCTACGTGATAAAGATATCAGGTTATCTGTTGCCAAAGAGAGTACTGGTGATAAAAACAACAGAATGATTCAGGGTATTCAAAATCATTATCTTGAGCTTTCAAAGTTTGCAGAAACAAAGCAACAGCAGCTCAAAGAAACTATCCCTGTTATTGCAACTGGACATCTGTTTTGTCAGGGAGGCAAAACACGACAAGGAGATGGCGTCAGAGAACTCTATGTTGGACAACTTCTACAAGTGGGTCTTGATACATTTCCTTCAATTATTGACTATCTTGCTCTTGGGCATCTGCACATGCCGCAAAGAATTTCAAAACAGGATAATCGCAGATATTCTGGTGCCCCACTTGCCATGAGTTTCACCGAAGCACAGGAACAAAAATGTGTGCTTGTAATTGACACGGACAATGAATGTTCTGTAAAAGAAATTGCAATTCCCTGCTTTCAAGCTCTTGAGAGTATAACTGGAGATATTGAGTATATTTTAGAAAGGATCGTTGAACTTGCCAAACAGGATCAAAGCATACTACTTGAAGTAAATTATCAGGGACAGCATCTTATTGATGATCTGCAGGAACAAATTTATTCTGCCATTGATGGTACTCCTTTACAGATTCTCAGGATCAGCAACAAACGGATTTATGATCATTTTTTACAACGCAGTTCTGCAATCAAAACGCTTGAAGAGCTCACCCCACATCAGGTTTTCCTAAAATGCATTGATCTTAACGAAGTACCAGATGAACAGAGAAAGGAACTTGAGTTAGGCTTTGCGAAAGCCCTTGATGCCCTACAGGTTGAGAGATAATAACCTGTGAAAATTCAACGTATCCGTTTTCAAAACCTCAATTCCCTTGCTGGTGTCTGGGAAATCGACTTCGCCTCTCCTGCCTATACTGGGAACAATCTTTTTGCCATCACAGGCCCAACAGGATCTGGGAAATCGACACTACTCGATGCACTTTGTCTTGCCCTGTACGGTGCCACACCACGACTTGGCAAAATCACCAAAGCATCAAATCAAATCATGAGCAGGCACACAGGTGTCTGTTTTGCTGAAGTTGAATTTTCAACCACCAAAGGAAACTTTCGTTGTCATTGGTCACAGCATCGTTCACGCCAAAAAAGCCAGGGCGAATTACAGGCTCCCAAGCATGAAATCACAAATTCTGTAAATGACAAACTCCTTGAGAGTAGAATCCGTAATGTAGCAAATAAGGTTGAAGAAGTAACAGGAATGGATTTTGACAGATTCACTCGTTCCACTCTTCTGGCTCAAGGTGGGTTCGCGGCTTTCCTTGAAGCAACTGCAGACAAACGTGCTCCGATACTGGAACAGATCACTGGAACTGAAATATACTCACGCCTTTCAATCAAAGTTCATGAACTGCGCCTTACTGAAATCAATAAGCTTGAAAAACTTGAAGAGGCTCTTTCTCATATCAATCTACTATCCGTTGAAGATGAAGCACAACTCAAAGACCAGATTCTTGAAACCGATAAAAAGAATAAAAAGAACAAAGCTCAGATTAGTACTTTACGAATACACCTCGCCTGGATC
>DAOVZA010000101.1 GCA_030635405.1 Desulfocapsa sp. | reverse complement strand
TTTTGTTTACAAGGGCGTTCCAGTCATAACTTTCAGAACCAAGTTCGACGGTGGCAACATCCTTAAGATATACAAGTGTTCCATCATCTTTGAATTTAACAACGATCTGCTCAAATTCTCCTACTTGAGTAAGCCTGCCCTCAGAAGTAAGGACAAATTCAACCTGCTGGTTTTTAAAGGTTGGAGGTGAGCCAATTCGACCAATAGCTGCCTGTTTGTTTTGAGATTGTATAGATTTGACAATGTCGTTGGGGCTGAGACCAAGTGATTTTATGCGATCTGGATTCATCCAAACCCGTATGGAATATTTCTTTTCTCCCATATTACTGGCATCACCAACGCCAGGAATACGACGTATTTCATCAAGGATGTTGATATTGACAAAGTTACTCAGGAATTTATCGTCGTAGCGTTCATCTCCAGTGAGGGCAACAAAGCAGACAATGGATGGAGATTTTTTGTCTACAATTACACCCTGTTGTTTTACTTCTGCAGGGAGCTGTGCCGTGGCCATTGAAACTTTATTCTGAACATCAACGGTTGCAATATCAAGGTCATAGCCTGGTTCAAAATATACCGTAATAGTGGAAGTGCCAGAGCTTGTGGATGATGAGTCCATATAGATCATGCCGTTGACACCATTGATCTGATTTTCAAGAGGTCGAGTGACGGTTTCTTCAACCGTGTAGGCATTTGCTCCGACATAGCTTGCTGACACAACAACCGTTGGAGGGCTGACGTCTGGGTATTCCTGAATGGGAAGTATAACAATACAGACAGCACCTGCAATTATGGTCATGAGGGCAATGACCATTGCAAAAATGGGGCGTTTGATGAAAAAGATGGATAGCATATTTACTCCGTAACTGTCATTTTTTGTTGCTTCATAACAGCTGCAACGCCTTTTGTGTCAGTGACATCTATGGGGGAAATTTTACGGCCTTCACTGATCTTTTGTAATCCTGTTACTATTACACGGCTGCCATCTTCGAGTCCTTCTGTGATTTGGAGATAGAGTCTGGATTCAAAACCACGTTTTACATCTGCCCGTTTGGCTTTGTCATCCTTGTCAATGGTATATACGAAGCTACCTCGCTGATCTTCCATAACAATTGCTGGAGGGACCATGGTGAATTTCGCCTGGTCAGAGACAAAAACATTCACATAGACAAAAGTGCCTTCAAGCAGGTTGTGTTTGTTGTTATCAACTATGGCGCGCATGGTTATGGTACCTGTCATATGATCAACACGGTTGTCACCAAAATTGACCTCTCCGTCGTATTCTTGCCTCTGCACAAGGTGGGTTTTATTGTCAGGCACTCGAACTTTTGCAGGCATTACATCAACTGATTTATGTTGACGCATGATCTGGAATTCTTCTTCACTTGGGTTGAAGTAAGCATACATAGGGTCGTCAAAGATGATGGTTGTGAGCAGTGTTTGTTCGCCATAACCAACAATATTGCCGATATCGACCTGTCTACGACCAATACGGCCTGGTTTGGGGGCAATAACATCTGTGTAGCTGAGCCTGAGTTCAGCCTCACGTACTGTTGCCTGATCAGCCTTGATACGGGCACGAAGTTCATCAGCTTTAGCCATATATTGATCAAGTGTTGCCTGTGGGGCAAGATCCTTTTCAACGAGTGGTTTGTAACGTTGTATGTCGGTAACAACAAGTTTAAGGGATGCTCTATCCTGTTCGACTATGGCAAGTGCCTGATCAAGCGCTGCCTGATAGGATGTTTTTTCTATTGCGAAGAGCTGCTGTCCTTTCTCAACATAGTCACCATCTTCAAAAAGAATTTTCTCAAGTATGCCGGACACGCGAGCCCGAACCTCTATGCGTTGTGTGGCTTTCGTCTTTCCTGTGTATTCAAGCCATACAGGTACCTGCTCTTTTTGCACAGTTATGAATTCAAGGGGCAGCGGAGGTGGAGCTTGTGGGGCGGTTGGTTCTTCATTTTTGTCAGGTGAACACGCAGAAAGTGTTAGGGAAACAATAAGACAGAGTGCTAAGAAATTTGTTTTTGAGGCCATAATGTTTGTACCGCTTTATATATGAGTGGAGGTATTAAAAGTAAAGTGGTTGCCAGAGATTGCCGGTGGGCAATAAATGATTCAGGATGTGTGAATGGGAGGTGACTGGTAAAACGTTATCTTGCAGCATTGAGTCTCCGTTTTAAATGACTATTTGATATTGCCATGGTGATTTACAGAATTATCAGAGCAGATAAAAACATCGTCAAACAGAACCATAATCATTATAGTGAGCAACGTTTACCAATGTCAATACCTTTGCCTGTAAATAGGTATTCAAAAGAATATGTTATCCAAAAGGAAGATATGTAATGGTTCCATTAAAAGAACAGGTCCTCATCGGGATCTATAAAGAATTTGAAAACTGGGTGTCTGAAGATCTTGCATGTAAAAAAGGATGCGCCACCTGCTGTACTCAAAATGTTGTAATAACATCTGTTGAAGGAGAGTTGATCCATCGTCATATACGCGAACAGGGACGACAGGAGTGGTTTGCCACAAAGTTTCAGGTAAAGGCAAAGACACGAAGGCCTGAGATTACCACCAATGGATTTGCTGCAAGTTGTATTGAAGGGAAAGACATTGAGCCAGACTCCTATGGCAGTAACGAACTCTGTCCTTTTCTTGAGGATGATTGTTGTACTATCTATGAAGTAAGGCCTTTTTCCTGTCGCTGTTTTGCCTCCACTACGAAATGTGAGCCAGGCAGTTCGGCACTCATTGGTGAAGAGTATCTTTCTGCCTCAACGGCAGTTATGCAGATTGTTGAACATCTTGGCCAGGGGGAATTTCTTGGGAATATGCTTGATGTGTTACTCGCTCTTTGTGGAATTCCTGAAAATAGAAAATATTTTGATTTGATTCCTGCTTCAATGTCTGATCAGGGTCTTGCCAATGCTGTGAAAGCGCTGCCATTACCAGGGTTTCTTTTACTTGAAGAAGAGATGGAAAAGGTAAGTCCTTTGCTTGAAGCTATTTTTGCACATAAACTTGATGATGGAAGGACAATAGAGAATATATTGAATAATCGTTAGCAGTTTTTTGAGTGAGTTTTGGTGGAAATAGAAAAAGCCCTCTTTATGAATTAAAGAGGGCTTTTTTTATTACAGAGAAAGAAAGCTGCTCAAGAGCAACGTTCTATCTTATTTTTTTGCCATTGGGTCGCCTTCATAACCGAGGGCTTTCCAATTCATGCGTTCACCGCTCTTATGGCAATCAAGACATTTGAGAGCCTTCTCTTTAGGATCAACCTGATGGTTGATTGGCCAGTAAGATGCAGTGGGGGCAAAATCAAATTCACCGCTGTACTCGAGTCCACTTGCTTTCATACCTGCGATTGCAGCTTTGTTCCAATCAAACTGTTGCCAGAATGCATCAGGATCGCCTTTAGGTCCCCAAACTTTAGGAGTAATAAGGTAGCTGAACTTGGTGTCATAGATCTGTTTACCAGTATGAACTTTGAATGGCATGATCTTAGCAGTTGGATCATCCTTGTCGCCCTGAGGGTCATTAAGGATAGTCATTTTAGTAGGATCAATTTTGTCACCGAACATATAAGCACTGGTGGTTCCATTAAACCATGCGTAGGTAGGAACGACGTTGTCTTCATATGTGAACAGACCTTTTTTATAGATATAAACTTTATGGCCATGCTCTTTGAGTTCAATATGCTCCTGGGCTTTAGCTTTGTTTGTCTCAGCTTTTGACCAGTCCCAACTCATTTTAGTTCCGTCAGCTTTGGCATAATGTGCAATATGACAAGTTTGACAGGCTATTTTCTTTGAGTGTGAATTGTATTTTGATGCGGTTGGGAAATAACGATGTGGACTCTCGCCGTGACAGTCTGTACATCCAAGAGGAGTACCTGGGCTTGCTGAAACCAGAAGGGATTGTCCTGGAATGTCATGGCCGTTAGTTGCATGGCATTGCTGACAGGTAAAGTTAAGGCCCTTGGCATCCATATGAACATCCAGGTCTTTACTTGGATTTCTCATGGAGTTACTCATGTCACCAGGTTTAACGTTGTTTCCACCACCACCAAAAGCATGACAGTTGATACAGTTATCTCTGGTTGGCATTCCTGCGCTCTGTGCAACTTTCACAAGGTCAACAGGTTTTTTGTCCATTTTTGCATTGCCGGTAAAACCAGCTGGCATTCCTGCTCCAGCACCTGGCTTTTTATAGGTACCGGTGGTGTCATGACAAACGAGACAATCAACTCTGGATTCATCGGTGAAATCAAAGCTGTCATCTTTCCATCCGTAACCTACGTGACAACTAGTACAGCGTGGTTCGTTTGAACCAACGGATACACAAAAGTTGTTGATGGCGTTTTTCTTTCCACGCTTGATTGTGCCCTTGCCAGGAACGTCCTGCATTTTTTCCCAGGTCCAATGAGTGGTAGCCATAACTTCTTTGGCTGCATCTTCATGACATTCAAGACACATCTCTGTTACTTCCATGGGGGTTTCAAATGGACCTTCCATTTCGGCATGGTCATTTGCAAACCCTTGTGTGCTTCCAATGAGTGCTCCCAAAGCAGCCATTGAAACGATCGTTACTTTCTTCATTTTTCTCCTCCTAAAAAAATAATAAAAAAAAACTGCAGAATGGTTCAATTTATTACTGGCAAACATACTAACATAATTATTAGCAAAGTAGTGCAATAAAACTTGACCATCGGCTCACCTGCAAAATCTTATATGTTAAAGCAAAATATGTGCCGATAGTTAAGCTGTTGTTTGCATGACGAAATGAGAGCTACTGTTAATGATCGGTGCGTTAACGTTAACGCTAGCATGTTAATTAGTGTTAATCTCCCTTGTCTTGCTATTTAAAGGTATAAAAAAACAAATTTGCTAAACAGGTTAGGCTCTTCTTGACAGAAGTGAAACAGATGGCTTCTATGTGCAGATGAAAATAGAAAAAAATACAATTCCAAAGGTGGAACTTCTAGCACCAGCAGGATCTGTGCAATCGTTTTTTGCTGCCATTGAAAGTGGTGCTGATGCCGTCTTTTGCGGACTTAAAGTGTTCTCTGCAAGGGCTAAGGCTAAAAACTTTACAATGGAAGAGCTTAGTCAGCTTGTTGGGTATGCGCACAGGCTGAATAAGAAACTCTATGTGGCATTAAATACTCTTGTTAAAGAGAATGAATTGCCAGAGTTGATTACAGTTCTCCAGGAACTTGAATATCTGTCGGTTGATGGTCTGATAATCCAAGATCTTGGATTGTACCATCTGCTCCATACGTATTTCCCCAAAGTTCCAATTCATGCCTCAACTCAGATGGTTATCCATAATCTTGCTGGTGCTCTGTTCCTGGAAAAACTTGGGTTTGAAAGAGTTGTACTGGCAAGGGAACTAAGTCTTACTGAAATTTCTCACATCTCTATGAACAGCACTATTGAGATTGAACATTTTATTCATGGCGCACTTTGTTACTCCATGTCGGGCCATTGTCTCTTTTCGTCATACATAGATGGCAGGAGTGGAAACAGGGGGCGATGTATTCAGCCATGCAGAAGACGTTACCATCATGACGACAATTCAGGCTTTTATTTTTCAACCAGTGATTTTTCTGCAATTGAAATGATTCCTCAGCTTATTGACGCGGGTGTTATGAGCTTGAAGATTGAAGGGCGCATGAAAAGCCCTGAGTATGTTGCTGCTGTGGTTTCTGCATATAGGACTGTATTGGATGCTAAGAAGGGAGATGAGCAAAATTCCATAAAACTGGCTAAGGAACAGTTGGAAACCGCAATGGGACGCAAAAGCAGCCCAGGTTTTTTACCAGGAAAAGGAAGTGCTGATATCGTTTTACCAAAACGGAAGGGCGGGGTTGGTAAAATTATCGGTAAAGTAGAAAGACTTCAGGGGAATTCTGTATCCTTTAAAACAGCAGGGCGGATACATATTGGTGACAGGCTACGAATACAACCAGGTAATGACAGGGCCGGGCAGGGGTTTACTGTGAGAAATCTTTATCTTGGAAAAAAGAGCAGCAAAATTGCCAGTAAGGGAAGTTTTGTCTCCATTCCTTTGCCTCCCATGGTAAAAAAAGGGAAGGTTCGTGTTGGTGATCTTGTTTTTCTGCTGGTCAGTGGTCAGTCTTTTAGCAAGAGTGAGGAAGCATGCAGGAGGCAGTTGAAAACAGCACCTGTTCCAGCACAGCAAATGAATCTTTCCATTGTATGTAATGAAAACGATTCTAGCCTCATTGTTGCGGCTGACATCGGAGATGAAGTCGTTTCATGTGTTTACCCAGTTGAAATGATACTCGCAAAAAAATCTCCATTAAGCAGGGAAACATTATTTAAGGTTTTTGCCCATACAGGTTATCCAGAGTTGTTGCTGTCCAAATTTGACGTTAACAGTCTGCCACCAGTTGTTATAAAGCCAAGCCGATTGAAAGAAATACGACGTGATTTCTATGGAAACATTCAGGAAAAGATTAGTCATTCACGGCTTAAACAAACGTCGCTCAAGTTACGTTCTATTAAGGAGACGGTTTGTGGTGGTGGAGAAATCTGTAAAACAACAAAAAGCAGTCAATTGTATATTGTGACTGATCAGAAAATTGATTTAATGATTTTAGCTGACAACCCTGGGCTTATATTTATTTTTCCTATCACCAGGGAACTCTTTGAAGGTGCCAGTTCCTTGCAGTTTTCATCTGATATTAAAAAGAGGCAACTTATTTGGGATTTGCCTTCCGTGGTGTTTGACACAGAATATTCCGAGGTTGAAGAATTAGTTGCAATGGCAATTGAGGCAGGGTTTTCCTCTTTTCGATTGAACAATCCATCACATTTTGAATTTTTTAACACTCTTCCTGACGTTTCGTTAATTTCAGGTCCCTGGCTTTATGCATTAAATAGTCAAACAATGAAAACGCTAGATGATTGTGGCGTTAACCTGATTTCTTTATCGATAGAAGATGACAGACAAAATTTCAAAAATTTGTTGAATAAAAGCCATCGGGAGAATTTACTGATAACAGT
>DAOVZA010000034.1 GCA_030635405.1 Desulfocapsa sp. | reverse complement strand
GATTTTTATTCACTTATGGGCGATTCCTCCGATAATGTGCCAGGTGTTCCGGGAGTGGGTCCAAAGACTGCTCAAAAACTCATTGGTGAACATGGAACTCTTGAAGGGGTCTATGAGAACCTGGATGGAATGAAAAAATCCAAAATGAAGGAACGTCTTGCTGAAAATAAAGATATGGCATTTCTTTCAAGGGATTTAATTCGTCTGAAGTATGATGTGGATGTACCTGCTGAGCTTTCCGGCTATTTACCTCAGGATCCTGATGATGAAAAGCTGAATGAGCTATATACGCGTCTTGGTTTTGAGAGCATGGTTAAAATCGAGAGTAAAGCGATACCCGTTCCAACAGATGGTTTTAAGTTGGTACAGACCACCGAAGATCTACAGGAAGTAGTGAATCATTTTCAGAAAGCAAAGCTTATGGTGATGGATACCGAAACCACTTCACTCGATGTTGCTCGTGCTGCTCTGGTTGGTATATCACTATGCAGCGATCTCGATTCTGCATGGTATATTCCGGTTGGTCATTTCACTGAAGATGATGCTCTTGCAGAGGGACAGCTTCAGAAAAACATTGTTCTTGAAGCTCTTCGACCATTCTTTGAATCTACTGACTTGCCTAAACTTGGCCATAATATCAAGTATGATTATTCAGTTCTGAAAAAATCATGAGGCATTACTTTGCAGAGCCCCCTGTATGATTCTATGATTGCTGCTTACCTTGCTGAGCCTAGCAGGCGATCATTAAAACTTGACGAACTCTGCCTTGAGCGTGATTGTGCTTTAACGTCCTTTGATCAGGTTGTTGAAGATCCCAAAAAAGAGAACTGTTTTGCTTATGTTTCACTCGATAAGGCATGTGAGTATAGCTGTGAGGATGTGTATGGTGCTCTGTTACTTTGGCAGGACTACGAACCCCTGCTAAAGGAACTTAAGCAGTTTGAGCTGTTTCTTGATGTGGAAACACCACTCATTCCAATTCTGGCTGAGATGGAACTGGCAGGTATTACAGTTTCTGAACCAGTTCTTGACTCACTTGAAGAGGAGTTCCAGCAAGAGTTAGACGAATTGCAGGAAGAAATCCATGAACTGGCGGGATATAGTTTTAATATTCACTCGCCTAAACAGCTTGGAGTTTTACTCTTTGATGAGCTAGAGCTCCCTCATGGCCGAAAAACAAAAACAGGCTATTCCACGGATATGAAGGTTTTGGAAAAGCTTGCTTCAAAACATGAAATTCCTGCCAAGATCATGCGTTATCGTATCCTTGCAAAATTGCAATCCACCTATGTGAAAAAGCTGAAGAAGCTAATCGATGCAGATTCTGGCCGAGTTCACACATCGTTTAATCAAACGGTGACTGCCACCGGCAGGTTGTCGTCGAGTAATCCTAATATGCAGAATATTCCCATTCGCACAGAAGAAGGGAATCGAATTAGACACGCCTTTGTACCACGTAAGGATCTTGTTTTTCTTTCAGCGGATTATTCACAGATTGATCTTCGTGTATTGGCTCACTATTCGCAAGATGAGGCCCTTTTACACGCATTTCGTAATGGAGACGATATTCATGCACGGACTGCTTCTGAATTATTTGCGGTGTCACCCCTGCTTCTTACCTCTGAGATGCGCCGTGTTGCAAAATCCATAAACTTTGGCATTGTGTATGGAATGTCCAGTTTCGGACTTTCAAATCAGTTGAATATCAGTCGCAAAGAAGCGACACGATTTATTGATAAATATTTCAATCTTTATGGCGGTGTAAAAGAATTTATGGGAACCGTCGTGGAGCAGGCAAAAGATGATGGCTATGTAACTACATTGCTAAATCGAAGACGAATGCTCCCTGAGATAAATGTAAAAAATAAAACACGAAGAGAGTTTGCTGAAAGAACTGCGATTAATACTCCAATTCAAGGGACAGCAGCTGATATTATCAAACTTGCCATGATAAAGGTTGTTCCTGCTTTGCGGCAGGAAAACCTTTCAGCACGGTTATTACTGCAGATTCATGATGAGCTTGTTTTTGAACTTCCTGAAGATGAACTGGAAGCCACTAAGGAAATAGTTAAAACAGCAATGGAAGAGGCACTAGAGCTTGATGTCCCACTGGTTGTGAACTTTGAAATTGGGAAAAGTTTGGCAAAGGGATGAAAATATCTTTTTGTATTTCAGCTGTGGTCGTGGGTGTCTTGCTTGTGACTATAAATTCAACAAAGGCTGAAGAATATACAAACGCCATTAATATGGAGTTTGTTCGTGTTCCTGCAGGAAGTTTCTCAATGGGGACACGGGAATCTGAAGACGGAAGTTCCAAGGAAAGACCACGCCACACCGTGCACATTTCAAAATCCTTCTATCTTGCTAAGTATGAAGTTACTCAACAGCAGTGGATAGCTGTCATGGGTAATATTAATCCCAGTAACTTCCAGTCACCTGATCGTCCTGTTGATGAAGTGTCGTGGAATGATGCGCAGCTGTTTATCCAAGAGCTCAATGCGTTTGAGAAAGGTAAGTCGTATCGTTTACCGACTGAAGCTGAATGGGAATATGCGGCACGTGCTGGTAGTGAAACAAACTATTGTTATGGCAACGATCCTGAGGGTGCCAAACTTTCTACCCACGCGTGGTTTGAACAGAACTCATCTAAACAGACACATCCAGTCGGGAAACTATCACCCAATAACTGGGGACTGTATGATATGCATGGGAACGTGACAGAATGGGTGCAGGATAACTATGATAAAAAATACTATTCCATAAGTCCAAAGAAAGACCCACTGGGCCCTGAAAACGGTAGGAAAAAAGTTGTCCGTGGTGGTTCCTGGATTAATCAGGCGTATTCGTGTAGATCGGCTGCTCGTGGGTATTACTCCGTAGATTACACTGATTCTGATTTTGGCTTTCGGATTGCTAAAAGTATTGACTAGAAAAGTAAGGAAGGTGAACCGCAGAATTTGATATTTAGTTTCTGCGGCTCTTTTTGTATGTTCTAAGCTCGTTCGTGAAGCGGAACGAAATCTCGTCTTTTTGGGCCATTGTAAACTTGGCGCGGTCTTCCAATTCGTAGGTTGTCAGTGTCGAGCCTCATCTCTCTCCAGTGAGAAATCCAGCCGGGAAGTCTTCCCATGGCAAACATCACCGTGAACATATTGGTGGGAATCCCCATTGCCCTGTATATAATACCAGAATAAAAATCCACGTTCGGATAGAGGTTTCTGCTGATGAAGTAGTCATCATTTCTGGCAGCGTCTTCAAGTTCCATGGCAATATCAAGGAGTGGATCGTCAACATTTAAAGCCTTCAGTGTTTGAGCACAGGCACGTTTAATGATTGTGGCTCGTGGGTCAAATGTTTTATAAACCCGATGGCCAAAACCAGTGAGGCGAAAGGGATCATTTGGATCCTTGGCTTTTTTGATGAATTTTTCTAAATCATTTCCGTCACGATGAATGGCCTCAAGCATTTCAATAACGGCCTGATTTGCTCCACCGTGTAATGGTCCCCACAGGGCGCTGATGCCAGCTGAAATGGAAGTGTAGAGATTTACGCCGGCACTTCCAACAAGACGAACCGTTGATGTTGAACAGTTTTGTTCATGATCAGCGTGAAGTATCAGCAACTTGTTAAGGGTGGCCACAACTTCAGGATGAACCACATAGGGTTTAACCGGTTTGTCAAACATCATATTGAGAAAATTCCCGCAATAGGAGAGGTCGTAACGGGGATATACCAACGGATGTCCAACGGATTTTTTATAGGAAAACGCCGCAATGGTTCTGATTTTTGAAAGTAGTCTAGCAGCAATTTCAGGCAGCTCTTCGTTGGTGTCATTCGACATTTCAGGGTAATAGTTTTGAAGTGTATTGACCATGGTGGAGAGGATGGCCATCGGTGGTGCATTTGGAGGGAAGTGATCGAAAAAATGAATCATATCCTCATGGATAAGAGCAAAGCGACCAAGAAGTTCCCTGAATGTATTGAGTTGCGTCTGGTTGGGAAGTTCTCCCATGAGTAGCAGGTATGATACTTCCACAAAGGAGCAGTTTTCAGCAAGGGTTTCAATTTCATAACCACGATAGTTAAGAATACCCTTTTCTCCATCGAGAAAAGTAATATTTGAGTTACATGATCCAGTGTTCATGTAACCGGAGTCAAGGGTGATGTATCCGCTTGAGGATCGCAGTTTACGAATGTCTATGGCTTTGTCACCTTCAGTTCCTGTGACGATGGGGAGCTTGTAGCTTTTGTCATCTATGGTCAATGTTGCATGTTTTTCTGACATCGTGTACCTATGTTTCTGTGCTCAAAAGAGCTTGACGCAGACTGGCGGCTCTGTACCGCTTCTGATGGATTTGGGGTGCAGAAGTAAGGTTAAAAAATCAGCCCCAGAGACTTTGGTGTTCTGGTGTGCGGATGTTTTTTTTGAGGTTGGGGAAGTCTGTCAAATGGTGACAGAAGATTTACTCCTGAAGACACAATGTAACAGAAGTTAGCCGAAAAAGCAAATTTCGGGATAATGTCTACAATGTCTCCTTTAAGGGTATACTTAAGGGAGAAAGGAAAATATGGTTATGATGCAGTCAGCATGTGGGGTGGTGGATCACGAGTTGTATGAAAAACGACTCATGCAGTTTGTTGACAATGTTGGGGTGTATCCGGTGAGTTGTGAGAAGTTGGCTGCCGGACGTAGTGACATTGAATGGCTTGATCAGGTGATTGCAGGTGGTACTCAAATAGTTCAGCTCCGTGATAAGGAAAGCTCGGACCGAGAGCTTTTAGAAAAGGCATGTTATTTTAGGAAGAAAACGCGTGAGGCGGGTGTTCTGTTTTTTTTGAATGATCGCCTTGATATTGCACTTCTTGCAGATGCGGATGGTATGCACGTAGGACAGAAAGATTTGCCTCCTGCCGAGATCAGAAAATTGGCTCCTGATATTCTCATCGGGTTTTCATGTAATACTGAAGAGCAGACAAAGGCTCTTGGCGAAGAAGTGAAACAGGGAAAAACGGCAGTGTCCTATTACAACATTGGGCCTCTCTTTAAAACAGGAACAAAGGAAGGCTTGCATCACTTTTTAGGGGCTGCTGGTATCGCAGATTTCTCACGTCACTGCGACCTTCCTTTTACGGTGATGGGTGGCATAAAGCTGAGTCACCTTGATGAGTTGCTTGATGCCGGAGCAAAGCGAATTGCAGTTGTGACAGCGATTAGTCAGGCCGATAATATCGCAGCAGAGACAAGTGATTGGCAGCAACGTGTAATGGAAGGCCGTAGGGAGAATATCTGATGCTTGATACAAAAGAAGTTAGAGCTGAATTGAAGGAAATTCGTGAAGAAATTGAATTGTTGATATCCTATGCAGTCCCTCCTGTTGAACAGGAAAAAGCCCTGAGTTTTCTGGAAAGATTCAAGGAAGACCAGTACGCACTTTATGTGATAAAGGACTTTTATCGCACTCTTCCGGATGCTCGTGAGGAAGCGCTTGTGAAAATCTCCGTTGTTGAAGAGAAAGAGCAGGTATTTCTATTTCTACTCAGTACAGAAAAACATCATTACCTGTATTTAACTAATGATGAAGAAGGTCTGTTTCTTGGAGAATGGGAACAGGGATTACTCGATAAGCATATACTTCTGTTTTTTGATTATAAGAATACTGAAACGTTCAAGAAAAACCATAAAACAATGAAAGCTTGTCGTGAGTATGCCCCACTTGAACGACTCAATGAAGAGGTCTGTCCATCCTGTGGAGTTCACACCGGTACTCTCCATACTTTGGGATGTCCTGTTGAGGTCTGTCCATGGTGCGGCGGACAGTTGAACCATTGTAATTGTCGCTTTGAACAGTTGGACGTGGAAGAGTTAAGTGATGAAAAAATGCTGAAGAAACTTGAAAAGAAACTTGATAAGAAGGGGAGGGTTGCGTACACAAAGGAGCAGCGCCCAACTTTTATAAAGGAAGGAGTTTCAAAGGAGGTTATTTTTAAATAACCTCCTTTGAGATTTGTTTGTACTCGCTCTATTTACTATCTGCATTTTGCAGATAATTGAAAAGATCAGAATCTGCTGAGAGTATCAGAGAAGTATTCTTTCCTATAACGGTCGAGTAGCTCTGCAGGGTCTTATAAAAAGAGTAAAAACTAGGATCCAGACTAAAAATATCACCATAGATCTTACTGGCATTGGCATCGGCCTTACCCATAATCTCAGATGATTCCCTGCCAGCTTCAGATAGAATTACTTTCAATTCTCGTTCAACCTTACCAAGAATCTCGGCTTTCTTTCCTTCGCCTGTTGAACGCCTTTCTGCGGCAATTCTTTTTCGTTCGGAGATCATCCGGTCGTATACTTTGAGTCGAACAGATTCAATATAGTTAACACGTTTAAACATTACATCGAGTAGTTCAATTCCATACTGCGGTGTGACCTTGGCTGCAGCTTCCAGAATATGGTCACTGATACCATCTCTTCCGACCTTCGGTGTACCCTGAACATCTTTTGTGTCAGTCATGGTGGCCATTGACCAGTCTGAACTGCGAATAATCTCAATAAGATTATTTTTATTCACCATATCACGCACTGTTCCGTCAATGATATCATCAAGCAGTGACTGAGCACGCGCCTCAGTTTTTACCGCCTGCATATACTGAAGAGCATCTGTAATTCTCCATCGTGCGGTGACGTCAAGGTATACATATGTTTTATCGTTGGTTGGGATCTGGTTAGGATCGCCATCCCATATCTGAACTTTTTTGTCGAAATAATTTACATCCTGTACGAAAGGAAGTTTGAGTTTGAAGCCAGCTTCCGTTTTTGCTTCTCCAACAGGCGCACCAAACTGGGTGATCATGGCCTGCTGACCTTCTTCAAGAATATAGAAGCCATCGTAAATTACTACTGCGCCAAGCAGTACCAAGCCGATAAGAAAAAATTGAACTATCTGTTTCATGACTGGTTCCTCACTGTTTAGCTGGCGGGAGAGAAACAGCTGAACTGCCTCCCCTGCTGAGATTTAAAAGAGGCAGTGGGGTCTGCTGGTCTTTGTCCATAACATAGATTGATTCCACAGTGGGAAGAACTTCCTGCATGGTTTCAAGATACATTCGTTTTTTGGTAACTTCTGGTGCGTTTTTGTACTCTGTCAAGATAGAGAGAAAACGCTGCGATTCACCTTTGGCGTTGTTGATTCTGGCCACCGCGTATCCGTGGGCTTCTTCAACTAGCTGTAGGGCATTACCACGTGCCCGGGGAATCTTCATGTTGTAGATCTCTTCAGCTTCGTTGACAAGTCGCTTCATGTCCTGATCGGCTTCGTTGACTTCATTAAAGGCTGGTTTTACCTGATCCGGTGGATTGATATCCTGGAACTGTACGGTACCAATTGCAAGACCGGCCTGGAGCCCTTTCAGTTCTTTCTGAAGTTCGCTTTTTACTTCTGCGGCAAGCAGGTCACGGTTGGAGAGAACATAGTCAAAGTCCATATTTCCAACAATTCTACGAGTTACACTTTCTGAGAGATCACGAACGGCCTGACGAACATCTTTAATCTGAAAGAGGTAGGCCTGTGGATCACTAACTCTGTACTGAACAATCCAGGCAACGTTGATAACGTTTTTGTCTGCTGTGAGCATCAGAGATTCCATGTCGTAGCCACGGCGTTCAAAACTTGTTTTTTGTCCGGGGAAACGACTCCGAAATCCAAACTCTTCCTTTCGAATCTCTTCCACATCAACTTTATAGAGGTGGTCAATATAAGGAATTTTAAAGTGCAGTCCGGGTTGGTCGGTTCGATTGTACTTACCAAGACGGAGAACAACACCAACTTCCGCTGGATTGATTTTGTAGAAAGATGAGTACACTCCATTTAGGACGGTTACCAGTAAAACAATTGCGAGTAACTTTCCAATTGAGGCAAACGGACTTGGTGGTGGTGTGTTGTTCGATGGATCTTCTTTGCCCGGCCCTTTCTTGGGCGAGTCAGAGAAGTAATTCTGAAGTTTTTTGATGAGCTGGGCCACCATCTCTTCAGGTGTTTGGGGCTTCTTCTTTTTTCCCCACGGTGGCTGTTGATCCTGGTTGGGCATGAATGGTTTCTCCTAATTACAGGTAGGTTTCTGGGTCAATGGTTTTCGAATCTCTTCTAAGGTAAGGATTTTTTGGATGAGTGCAATGTTTTATTTAATATTCTTTTACTTATGTGAGGGCTCTGTTCCAGGCTATGATTATTGCTGCAATGGAGAGAAGGAAAAGGGCGCTTTGGAATAACATGGAATTCCGTAATTTTATAATTGGTGGCTTGCTGAGAAACCAGCCGCAGGCAAGGCCGCAGCAGAGACCAAAAAGGTGTGCTCCAAGATCTGTACGTTCCCCAGAGCTGCCAATCATGGCAAGAAGTGCTGCCCCTGCCATAAAGGGAATGGCTTGCAGATATCTTTTGTTTGTCCGGTGTCCACGACTGATCATGGCAAGCATACCAATAACTGCAAAGACAGCCGTTGAAAAACCTACAAAGAGGTGGTTGTCACCATGGAGTATAACATTGATATAGTTGGCAAGTGTTGCGGTGAAGAGCATGGAGAATAAGCCAATCCCATTTCCTGTTAATCTGCAGAAAAAATGAAAAAGAAAGCCACCAAATAAACAGTTGCCAAGAAGGTGGACAGTATCTGCGTGAAGGGTGAGTGCCGTGAGGAGTCTGTAGTATTCATGGTTTGCAAGGATTGCATTGGCGTCTCCTGCACCCCTTGAGAACCAGAATGAATTTTCGGACCATGAACCGGTGATTGTGAAGAGAAGTGCCAGGCTGCCAACCAGTAACAGAGTTGGTGGTTGCAATAGCGGGACAAAATCTTCATGGGACGTGTCGGGTTTAGGGGGCCAGTTTTCGTTTTCCTGTAGGTATGCTTTTATTTGGGCATCGGCTTCGTAGGCATCCTCAGCATCTACACTGAGAGTGAGATAGTCAGGGTTTTGGGTGTAGTGATGATTAATACCTACGGAAGAAAGCGTAAGGGAGCAAGACATTGCCTCCTGCTCGTTGTCGGTGGCAAGTATTGCTGTTCTTTGGTTCTTTTCAGAGGCTTCTTCTGATGATGTTGTCTGGTTGTTGTTTGTAGAATCGTATTTTGACATACTCCAAGAAGTAGTCATTTTATGCCTATTTAGCAAATTGAATAGGTTTTTTGGTAAGTGTTTCATTGTGCCGTGTCGATATGAAACATACGGGAACGCACTTCGGGGCATGTGTTTCACGTATGTTTCAGTTTGTGTCGAAATGGTATTTGCTGTTTAGGAGGAATTTGCCTAATGTACTGGAAATACAGAATAAAAAATGATGTTGTTGGTGTGGCACGTTTAATGCTTAAGAAGTGGTACGGATGAATTGAACCAGAGAATGATTCCATTGAATAGTCCATCAATTAAAAGGAGTTGGATATGTCCTCAATTGCATTATTTAACACTATCTTTGTTGAAGAAAAAAAAATCAGAGAACAACTTGCAGCGGCAGCAGACTTTCGTGTCCTTCAGGATTCTGATGTTATAAGCGAAGTGGCTCAAGCGTACTCTATTGGTAAGGATAAAGTGGAACGTGCGCTCTATGGTCCGCCATCGGTGTTTAATAGATTTACCCTGGAACATGAAAAGATCACTGCATATTTAAAAGCGGCAGTAGCAGGTCATCTCAAAACTTCCGGCATCATTTACTCCGGGAATATTGCACTCCTAGTACCTTCTGCTGTTACTCATGTTTTACGTGTTGGATTATTCGATAAGATGAGTAACCGCATTCAGCGTGCAATGGGAGAGGGGCTCACAGAAAAAAATGCTGTAAAGGTAATTAAGAAAAATGATACCAGTGCAGCTGGTTGGGTTGATCATCTTTATAAAAAGGAAATAACCACCAAATCTCTATATGATATTATGGTTCCCATGGGCGAGAATTATCCGGATTCTGCCGTGAAGCTGATTCTTGAAAATTATCACAAACCAGCCGTTCTTGAACAGGACGCCTCCCGTCAGGCCGTGGTCGACATGGAACTTGGCGCAAAGGTTGAACTAGCTCTTATCGCAAAGGGATACAGAAACGAAGTACAGATCTCTAGTGGTGAAATCACTTTGCTTGTCAATCAAAGTGTCTCTAACTTCCCAAAACTTGCCAATACGCTTACTGAGATAGCTGAAAGTGTTGATGGTGTTAGTACAGTCAAAGTACTTGCTGGCAAAGACTATCATGTATCTGTCTATCGGAGTCAGGAATTTACTCTTCCTGCAAAGGTATTACTGGTTGATGATGAGCAGGAATTTGTACAGACATTATCGGAACGATTAAATACTCGCAACTATGGCTCTTATCCTGTTTTTGATGGGGAGCAGGCTTTGGAACTCTTAGAAAATGAACTTCCAGATGTTATGGTCCTTGATCTGAAAATGCCTGGTATGGGAGGGATTGATGTTCTTCGGAAAACAAAAGAAATGAACCCGGAGATAGAGATTATTGTCCTTACCGGGCACGGTTCAGAAGATGATAAAAAAGTATGTATGGATCTTGGTGCTTATGCATATTTACATAAACCAGTCGACATATCTCAACTTACTGAAATCATAGATGAAGCGCACGGTAAGGTTGCGGCTTCAAAAATGGCTCATATATAAAATAGTATTTTATTAAACCAATCAATAAGGGGGACGATATGGATGGTTTATTAGCAGCAAAGGTTTTACTTGTAGATG
>DAOVZA010000134.1 GCA_030635405.1 Desulfocapsa sp. | reverse complement strand
TTCAAAGCCATCCATTTCCGGCATCAAAACATCGAGCAAGACAAGATCAGGCCTGTTTGCTTCAAAAAGAGTGAGAGCCTCTCGACCATTCTCTGCTTCGATCACCTCAAAACCCATCTTTGCAAGGGCCGCACTCATGGTAAGTCGTAACGACAATTCATCGTCAACAATCATTACCAGAGGTGTATCTCTATGGAAGGAAAAAGATTTCATGATAAATGGAGTTCCTTTTTCAAAGCTTCATTAACCAAAATAAATTCAGATTCTATTGATGAAATTAATGGTATGACGTCATCCAATGTATTGTTTCGGCAATTCATTTCAAGACATTTACATAATTCAGAGAGTTTCATCGCACCCACGTTAGCACTGCTTGACTTAAGAGTGTGGGCTGAATTCTGTACCTCTTCAATGTCTTCTACGGGTTGAGCCTCTTTCAGTGTTTCAATAAGAGGCGCAGTGCTGGAAAGATAGGCATTGATCACTCTTTTTAGAATATCAGGCTTACCTGGCATTTGCAAATTCCGTAATGCACTTAGGGCATTTTGGTCGATCACCGAAGCAGTACTTTCTTTTTCAAGATCCATGTTTTCTCCAAGCAAGGATTGGTTCTTTTCGTGTTCCATGGAAATATTTCCTGTCGATTCAAACGTTTTTTCCCCATGTAGCAAACGTTCAAAAACCCTCACTATCTCCTCTTGTTTAAAAGGCTTACTAATGTAATTATCCATACCAGCAGCAAGGCACTTTTCTCTGTCTCCTTCAAGAGCATTGGCAGTTAATGCTATGATAGGAATATGTTTCACGCCATCTTTCTTTGCTTCTCTTATCCGAATTGCTGCAGTTGCCTGATACCCATCCATTACTGGCATCTGGCAGTCCATAAAAACAGCATCAAAGGACTTTTCAGCAACTGCCTCAACTGCTTCCAAACCATCCACGACAAGAGTTACTTTGCAGCCCAATTTTTCGAGCATCCTAACAGCCACTTCCTGATTGGTTTCATTGTCTTCGGCCACAAGAACACAGAAATTAAATTGCTGGGTATCTTCTGCCAAAAAGTCTCTACCCATGACAGAAGCAGGTACTTTTTCTTTATTTTCCACTAATTGACCAATTTCAAGACAAATAGTAAAAAAGAAATGTGATCCCTTTCCAAGCTCACTCTTACAATGCAACTCACCTTTCATCCAGGAAACCAGGTCACTTGAGATTGCCAGACCAAGTCCTGTGCCTCCATAATTTCGAGTTGTGGAGCCATCAGCTTGAGAAAAGGGTCTAAAAAGTTGCCGCAGAGCCTCTGGAGTGATTCCAATTCCAGTATCTTTAACCGATACATGCAGCATCACGTGACCACTATCTTTCTTAACAGTTGAAGCACAAACGATAACCTCACCTTTTTCGGTGACTTTGATCGCATTATGAATAAGGTTGGTTAAGATTTGTCGCAATCGTGTCGGGTCACCATTCAGATCAAGAATAGTGTTGTCCGGAATATCAATTGTTATATCAATTTCTTTAATATCGACATATGCAGTAAGCATCTGTACCACTTCTTCAATCAATTGCCGTAAATTAAAAGGAATACTCTCCAGGTCCAACTGGCCAGCTCCTATTTTTGAATAATCAAGAATGCTGTTGATTATGGCAAGGAGTGATTCTCCCGATACCCTGATGCTTTTCAGATATCCCTGCTGCACAGCATTTAGATTTGTATGCTGCAGCAGTTGACTCATCCCCAAAACGCCATTCATCGGAGTACGAATTTCATGGCTCATATTAGCCAGAAATTCACTTTTGGCCTGATTTGCCTCTTCCGCAACTTTTTTTGCCTCTAACAGAGCGTGTTGTGAACCTTCCCTGAATTTTTCATACATGAAAGTCAAAAGAGTGAGCAAAGAGAGCGAAGCGATAAAACGCAGGGAGAAGGCTTTACCGTAGAGGTTGATAAATGATGTATTAATATCAACAATTATGACGGTGATACACATCAAGAGGAAGCTAAGAGAAACAAGAAACCCACGCCTGCTACCGAGTAGGAAAAAAGTAAACAGGGGTAAAGTAAAACTCCAGAGAAAGCCAGTTTCAGCTAACCCACCACTGATAAAGAGGTAAAGAAAAAGACAATACACAATCCCAACCCCTAGGAAAAGACAATGATTGATATATTTTTTTATACGAAGAACAAAAAGAATAATTGTCAGAAGTGAGGCTACTAACAAATCAGCAATACAAAGTACTACCTCACCTTGAACAAATGCTGATGATCCCAGAAAAACAAGAAAAACAACAGCAATCAAGGCAATGGTTTTCATTAAGCCAACCTTTCTTTCAGTATCATCCTCTGCGGTACTGGTAGCAAGCAACCATTTCTCAATGATATTGAAATTCTTTCCAAAAAAGGCGATTACACTAGGCATAGTATGGGGTCTTTGTGACGGTCATTTTTCTACTAAAAAGAAATTCCCTATTTCGTTAAGATACAAACTAAACTGTATCTGTTTTTTCATCTTCATTTATGACTTTAGCCTTAGTGGCCCGCCCAGTGTTCACATTTGAATCGGAAAACCATTGTTTAAGAACAGACTCAAGTTGATACTGACGCAAGGGTTTGCTGAGATAGTCATCCATTCCAACAGAAATACAACGCTCCCGATCGCCATTCATTGCATGAGCAGTCAGAGCAACTATTGGAGTATGAACAGCTCCTGTAAGATTTTCAAACACGCGTATTTCTTCAGTTGCACTGTAGCCATCAAGCTCCGGCATCTGACAATCCATAAGAATTAGATCATATTTTTGTTCCTTAACCATCTGAACTGCCTCCCTTCCATTTACTGCAAGATCAATTTCACACCCAAACAATTCCAGCATTCCCTCAGCAACAATCTGATTAGTGATATTGTCCTCAACAAGAAGAACCAGGCAATCAAACTGACTGACTTCTGATACGATCCCCCCTTGCCTTTCTTTATAATCAAACTGAACGGTTTTATGATCCAGTGAGATCTTGAGTCCGACGGTAAACATGAAGCAGGTACCACTTTCTTCCTTACTTGTTACCTTTATGTGACCATTCATCAATCCAACCAACTGACGTGATATGGTCAAACCAAGTCCAGTGCCACCATATTGCCTTGTTGTGCTGCTATCTCCCTGGCTAAAAGTATCAAAAATTCCCTCTAGTTGGCCAGTTGGAATTCCAATTCCAGTATCACATATTTCAAAACGCAGAAAACATATTTCCCCTTTTTGTTCTTCACGTTTGACATTGAGAAGAACTTTACCCTGAGCAGTAAACTTAATAGCATTCCCAATTAGATTGGTAAGGATCTGACGTAGCCGAACCGGGTCGCCATAAAAACTTTCCGACAGGTCTTCCTGAACCTGACTCACCAGTGTTAATCCTTTTTCATTGGCTTTATTGGAAAACAGATCGTAAATTCCATCGATGAGTTCCCGGAGATCAAAGTTAATATTTTCAATCTTCATCTTCCCTGCCTCAATCTTTGAAAAATCCAGTATATCATTGATGATATAGAGCAGGTTTTTTCCTGAGGAGCGAATAGTTTTGGCAAACTCACGTTGTTTGTCAGGGAGATCAGTTTGCAGCAACAGGTCAGTGACTCCAAGTACCCCGCTCATTGGAGTTCGAATTTCATGACTCATGTTAGCGAGAAATTCACTTTTAGCCCTGCTGGCTGCCTCAGCAGCCTCTTTAGCCTGCAGCAGATCCTTTGTACGTTTGGCCACAGTTTCTTCAAGGTGCTCATCACGTTCCTGAATTTGATCCAACATATTATTAAAACCAGAGGCCAGGAGACCAAGCTCATCATCACTGTTTACAGGGATTCGAAGGTCGTACTGTTTGTTTTTTGACACTTCCTTCATTCCATTGGAAAGCGAAATAAGAGGAGAGGCAACTACCTTCAAGAACCGGGAAGACAACAGCATTGCTACTAACAGACTGAGTATCATAATCCCAGTCATTCCCACACCAACCAGAAACAGATCCCGACGTGTCTCAATAAGACTCATCTGAATGAAAAGAGTACCGATCTGTTCATTATCCAAAACAATCGGCTCCCGGACATCAACATGATCGTTCTGCACTAGAAAAAGACGAGAACCTGGGTCATCAAAAGACAAATCAAAAGGAACACTTTCACTGAATTTCGAGCATGTGTACTCAGCAAACAGTTCATTATCCATGGAATAGATGCCTGCATGAATGATGGATTTCTTAGCTGACAGAGATGCAAGAATGGTATTCAGAGTTTTTTTATCCTGGAAAGCCAACCCAGCTCGGCTATTTTCGGCTATCACACTGGAAAGAGTCTGCAATTCTCCTTGTAACTGTTTTTTATTAAGATACTGCTGCGTTACAAAAGAGAGAACAGAAGTAAACAGAAAAGCCAGACTGCAAACCAATAGGATAATGGTATTGAGTTTATGCCTGATGGGTAGTTGCTTAAACCAGTTTTTCATAAGCCTATTGTATGACTTCTGCAGCCAGGTTTAAAAGAGCAGAGTGAATTTCTAGTCCCTGTTCACGAGCTCGTTTCAAATTAATTATAAAAGTAAGTTTGTTTTCTTTTGTGACAAACTCAACCACTCCTCCAGCACTGGCAAACCCTTCTACATCGCTGACCATAATTATAGTTCTATCAGCCAGACTCTTATAAATATTTGTCAGAATATCTTTTTCAGAGGCACTGACAAAGAGCAGATGACAATCTTCAGCCTGCTGCACATCATCGATATAACGCAGGTCAATTCTTCTATTACCCACAGTCCGTGATTCAATGGCCGTTAGTGCTGAACCAAATGGATTCTCACCCAACACGCAAATTTTAAAGAATTGCTTATCTCCGCTAAAAGAATTTTCTGGCCAATGAATAAATTTGGCGAAATTCAAAAGAAAGGCAGCCTTGATTTTATATTCCACAGTAGCATCAGTCTCCTGCGCTCCGGCAACAGATACCGGGAGCGCACAAGTCCATGCTGTAAAAAGAAGAATAAATATGAGGAGGGCCTTTCGTGTCATTGTGTTGTATTAATTTTTATCCTGTCTTAAAAACTATAGGTTAATTTCCCGTAGATACTCTGTTCGATGTCAGTGAGTGGTGCCAGATATTCAGATATAAATTCCATCCTTCCGGAACTGAACAAATTTTGACCAACCAGAGTCAATTCGACATTGTCCTTTATATACCAGGAAATATTGGCATCAAATGCGACATACTCATCAATCATAGTATTGGACATCAGCGCTTCAATACCACTAGCTGCAAATTGATCCACATAGCGCAGCCACAGATTCATTTGCCAGTTATGAGCAATTTCAATGGTGGATCTTAGTGAAACCTCATGTTGCGGGCTGGAATCTTCATGGACAACTATTAAATCAATTCCAGCTCCATCGTTTGTTTCAAGATCAAAATCAAGATAGGTATAACCAAGTTGAAAACTTATCCATTTCTCAGGCTTCCAGTCAGCAGCTAGTTCAAAGCCATAACTTGACCCAAAGGATTTGTTCTCAAATTGTATCGTATACGTTGGTGGCGGAACCACAGGTGTTGCTGAACGAAGATTTTCGTACTCGTTATGAAATAGAGTAAGATCGAAAGAAAGCTGTCTCGTGGGTACTATACGATAACCCAGCTCATAGGCAAGAATTTCCTCTGACTCATATTCATCACTCCCCCATAAAAATACTGGTGCTGGGGGCGGTAAAAAAGGATTCATCGCCACTGTAATTCTTGCCTCTCGTTCACCACGGGAAGGAGTTCGAACAGCTCTTGATATTGCGGCCCACACAGTCTGATTATCTTCTGGTTTAAAAAGAACTCTTCCACTGGGCTGTACTTCAAAACCGGTAAAGTCATTATGCTCAATTTTAGCCCCTAAAGTGAACCATAAGCGATCAGGCATGAGCATGATTTCATCCTGAATAAAAGCACTAAAAAGCTCATGAGTCATACTATCTGGTGTGAATAAGAGCTGAAAGCTGTTGTCCACCTCATCCCATATATTTCGGTAACCCAGGCCCCAGATCAGGGCATGATGTACACCTAGTTGCAGTTGATTTTGGAAATCCACATCAAATATCTGATGAGTTTGTTCAATATATAATTCATCACGGTTTGTAAAATCAAAGTAGCTTTGAAGAGTCCAGGAATTATCCGTCGAGAACTTATGCTCCCATCTTGCAAGTATGTTCCAACCACTGGCATCGTAATTATCAGGTGCTTCAGATTTATAGGGTGGAGTCAATTCATAGCTTGGAGAAACCAGTTGATTAGCATCTTCCGTATACAGATCACCCTGAACAGTCCATGAATCATCCCGGGTAGTCCCGCCATCCATACGAAATCCACCGCGTATAC
>DAOVZA010000163.1 GCA_030635405.1 Desulfocapsa sp. | reverse complement strand
TAAGCTGTTCACCTAAACCTGCACCTTCCCCCCATCCCATTCCGAACAACGAATATATATTTGAAAATGAATCACCGAGTAGCAGAATTTCCGCATCAGCTACAGGTCTCCAGAGTTCTGCTCCTTGAGTTACAACAGAATTTAACTGCACTTTTTCATCTTTGAAAAACTTCAATTGCTTCGACATCCTAAGCATGGCATAGAGATCCCCCAGATTCTCCAAAGTCTCCTGTTTGTAAAGGTAGTTACTTGCATTGTTGGAGAAGGAAATATTCGATTGAATGAAATCAGCCAGTTTGTGTGCCACTGTCGTCATGGCTTCGGGACGCCAGTGGGTGTCTGTTTTCAGGTAGGTAGCCTCGGTCATATTTTTGTGAAAATCAACCAGCACTGGTGCCGGGTCAAACATTAGAATTCTTTTTTGTTCAATCTTAGACAAAAAATTAGACCAGGAGCGATTTTGTAAGGGAGGATGATAAGAGTCTGAACTGAAAAACTCAGGGTGGATACTCGCTTTGATAGGCGTAGGCATGAGAATCAACTTAATTCCGCGCTTAGCTAGTTGATCGTGAAAGTCAATAATGGCCGGCAATGGGTCAGGTTGAACCATAGACTCCAACCCCTTCCCCTCTTCGCGCCTTAAGTTCAGTTGGTGTAGATCAAGAAAGCCAGGTCCCATGAGATAATCCATATCCGGACGATAAAATAGCCAGGAATCTTTTCCCGGGTATACTTTTTCATTTCCATAGCCCAATGTTAGAAGAATTCGTTGTCCTGGTGCCAACATATAGGAACGGAGAAAACTATCCTCTTCCAACTGCTTCTCAAAATCTTCGATACGACTCAAGAATTGATTATTCTGATCCTTTATAGCAGATATAGTTGAAGATTGGGGGGAAGGGATTGTCCCATCTCCTCGTACCATAGTTACTAATGATTCAAGTAATGGCTGATGCTCAGGAGAAATTCTATTTATTGATATTTGAATAATGGGTACTGTAAAAATGCAGAGCAGGAAAAATATGGTAATAATTTTTGACAAAGATCTGGATACGGTTGTATGCCCGATCTCGAGGTTCGCAAGTTCTTCTCTGGATAACTTACTGTTCATCATCAAAAATTAAAGTAGATAAAAGGATTATAGGACTGTAATGTCAGGAAAATAATTGATAGTCCCATCAACAGAGCAATTATGATGGATTTCTTAACAGTAAGTTCCTTGGTCCAATCCCAGCTTTGAACTCCTGTCCATACTACAATTGATGCCACAGCCATAATAAGCTGAAAATAAGGTTGATAAATTATCCCCCCGACCAATAGTGAAGTTTCCGGCACTGCTATAACGCCAAACATTGCAGCAAGATATGTTAATGCACCGGGCAACGTTTCCGCACGAAAAAACACCCAGGTGATCAGCACCAAAACAAATGTAAAACCAATCCGGAAAGGTCTTTTCAACTTAAAATAGAATGATTGTCTCCCCATACCCCGTTCTACACCCAGCATAGTGCCATGGAGTAAGCCCCAGATAATAAAATTCCACGAAGCACCATGCCAGAGGCCACCAAGGAACATGACCACAGCAATATTGATAACCGTCCTCCTGTTCCCTTTACGGTTTCCGCCCAAGGGGATATAAAGGTATTCCTTTAGCCACGTTGATAGAGAAATGTGCCAACGTTGCCAGAACTCAGTGATTGAAGCTGATTTATATGGAGAGCTGAAATTTTTTGGGAACACAAAGCCAAACATTAGGCCAAGGCCAATTGCCATATCAGAATATCCGCTAAAATCAAAATAAATCTGAAAAGAGTAGGCCACGGCGCCATACCAAGCATCAACCCAATATACGGATCCTGCGTTAAAAGTGACATCAGCAATTTTGCCACAACCATTAGCTAAAAGTACTTTCTTGGTCATCCCGAGACAGAATAATGCAACACCGCGAGAAAACTTTTCTATGGTATGCGTTCGTTCTGATAATTGGTTGGCGACTTCCTGAAAACGAATGATAGGGCCTGCAACCAGTTGCGGAAACATGGAAACATAACAAGCAAAGTCAATGAAATTCTTTTTGTAACTTGCTTCTCCACGATAAACATCGATGGTGTAGCTCATGGATTGAAAGGTGTAAAAAGAAATTCCAAGAGGTAAAATGAATCGAAAGCCAGCTTCAAGGCCAATTCCTTCCATACCTGCCATCGACAAAAGGTAATAATAATTTTCGAAGGCAAAATTACTGTACTTAAAAATCCCAAGTAAGGAGAGATTGGTTACAATGGAAAATAGAAGCGCAAATTTTCTTTTGCGTTGATTTTCAACAGGTGCTGTTCCACCAATGATCCAACCACAGATATAATCCACCATAGTGGAAAAAAACATCAACAGGGTGAAAAGTGGATTCGACCAACCATAAAACAGGTAACTGAACAGGGTTAGCAATAGATTTCTACCTCTGATTGGCATCATGTAATAGAAGCCAAGACATAGAGGTAGAAAGTAAAAAAGAAAAATATGAGAAGAGAAAACCATTATTTAGAAATTCACAACCAGGATATGAGAAGTCAAGGACTGACCTGATAATAGATTTCAAGATCGGGGTCAAACACATCCATCATCAAACGCTCTCCCTCAAGCTCTGGATGCTGATCAAACATTTCGACCTCGAGTTCCATCGTTTTTCCCACTTGAAACTCTTTGGTTTCAGGAAGAATAGTTCGATCAAGCACTGCCCATTGTGCGACAAAGATCTCATCGTTTGCATAACTCCCCTCCGTTACCTTTTCCACACGATAACGATTTACCACTAGGGCTCTACTGTAGGCGCCTAGAGAATCAGGAGGGGGGATCGTAGAAATTTCTGTTACTTTACCTTTGAATCGTACGGATTTTGCAACTTTTCTAGCCTCTATTCCCCCTGTCACCATATGGGCTTTCTTGGCAATGTCAGAGTTCGAGTTGGGTCCAGCATAGATTGCAATATGAGAAAGTGCTCCATTCAATTTTTTACCTGCTGCATCGGGATTTCCAAACAGAGGCTGTATACCCTGTAATTTTGATAGCGGTCGTACCGGTAGAGACATTTGCTTCTTTAGGATCCCGTTCACATGAAGTTTCAGTTGGTTACCTTGTAAATCTATAAAGATATGTTTGGGGGAATCTTCGTGTAATATATCTGATATTTCAAAAGAACTAATCATTTTGCTGCGTGAGAATATTTCCAGCTGTAAACTATTTCCTTTTTGAGAAACAGAGATAAAATTGTTATTTCCTTTGTCTTGAAGGCGGACAATATACCCTTCATCTCTTGAAGTTGTAGATAATGGTGTATATAAAAATTCAATTCCGATGCCATCTTCTTTCTGCAAGGCTGTGAGGATTTCTTTTTGAGGTAGAGAGGTGACAAAACCTGAACCATTAAAATTCATTTCTAGAAACCGATTAAAATGGGCACGGTACTTGGGAGTAACCCTGAATTGACTGAACCCAATAATACTTTTATCATCAAGTTTATTTTCGGCCATAACATCTTGCCATAGAAAAACTAGCTTCTCTGAAGTTCCAGGCCAGGTTATACTCTCACCCTCAATGGCTGTTGGTGTTTCTTTTTCCTGATTTACCGAAAAATTACTATTTTTTCCGTTTGCAACCCACACATCAGGATAAAAATCAGCAAGATCATTGTGGCTCACTTGAAACCAACCCTCCACGGACTTGAGATCACTACTAAATTTCCCCACATATATTTCAACTTTTTGACCGCCTTCATTAATTTTATTTCCGCCTTCTCCTTCAACGTATGGGCCGGTCATCGTCATAAAGCTAATATGGTTACTCCAACGAGGATGATAAACCTCAAATCCTCCTGTTCCAGATGCCTGACCGATATTGGTGGTCCAGGATTCAGAGGTGAACGAATTTACAAAGTTGAGGTTCCGGTGCAGACCATCAAAAACCCATAGAATTCCACTGTTGTCAGGACTAAGAGCAGTCCAACATCCTTTCCCATACTTTTTCCAGGTATTCTGTTCAAAGAGTAAGATTCCAGCGTGGGGCCACGGAAAAAGGCCACCTGCAAATTTTCCATTTCTTGATAAATCGAAGTTGCTCCAGGAGAGTTTGGTTTTTTTCCAGACCAGCTCACGGTTTTTGGGTTCCTTTAGAGGGAAACGAATCAAGGGGCGAGTAGTTAAATATTTATTTTCAGAACCTTTTCCAGATAAGGCATATACCCATATTTTTCCAGTCGCAGGATCTTCCCACACGTCGACAGCAACACCTTTGCCGAGTAATTTCTTTTTCCTCTTTTTAAAATCAACTAGGTATATTTCATGGCGACTACGACTGCTGACCACGACATTCTTTCCGTCAGGAGAAAAGATAGGTTTGTAGAAATTTTGTATTTCTGACACCAACTCTCGTTCTTGCTTACCATCACGGGAATCGTATCCCATGAGTTTAAAATTTGGACCAAAACCAAAGGTATCTACCCCTGTCCCTTGTTCTTGAATCCAAACAACCCGAGTATGAGCACCGGTAAACTGCTCAAGAGAGTCATTTCCAGTACTATCAGAACAGGAAGAAAGGCTGAGTAGCAGCAGCAGTATGAAAAAAAGAGACAATTTGTTTTTCGATGAATTAATTAACGAGACTCTCATATGGATATATCACCTAGATTTGGCTAACTTTTTTAAATACCAGTTTCGCAATTTCCTGTGCTCCACGCTCATTGGGATGAATCCCATCAATAAGAAATAACTCTTTCTTCGACAATGGAGTATGGATTTCAAGGAAATCGATTTTGTTTTCTACAATGAATTGTTTCAAAAATATATTTACCTCCCTTACCCTTTTTTCATTGATCCCATTGGAGTAAACGCCAAATATTGGCGGAATAGAGCAAACAATCACATGGGGTTGAGAAGGCAGATTTTTAAATCTCTCTACAAGTTTTGCGTAATCATAAACAAATTGGTTTTTATGTCTCCAATTTCTGTCTTTAGTGTCATTTGTGCCAAGCATCAAAATAACAACGTCAGGTTGACACTTGATAGCACGCTCATATTTCTGTTGAGCAGTGATGGGAAGATCGCTATTATTCAATACAGTGGCACCATTAACCCCAGCGTTAACAACGTCCCAATGACCGAAAGACAGTCTAGACAGCTGAGCTGGGTAGCTTTTTACTGAAGGATCCGCCAATTTGTAGCCATAGGTGATGGAGTCGCCTAAACAAAGTATTTTCAATGGTTCTAGAAAATTTGATCTATCAGTACAAGAAGAAAGACTGAGAAGTAGGAGCAGTATTATGCTGGAATTTTTTATAAATTGCCGAAAGAACACAATAAATATCTCCAAATAATAATTAAGGGAACCTTGAAAAACAGAAAACCCAGGTATCAGTCATACTCAAAAGGAATGGTTCCCAGAAAAAATACCTTCTACAGGCCCCTATCTGTTTTCTCCCCTGTGGTATCTGAGATTTTCTCTCGAATATTGTAGGGAGACGTACCGTGGACTCACTCCAGTTGTTGCTATAGACGAGTGTTCCATACCTATCACAAGATTATAATCTTGGCTAGAATGGGTCAATATTCAATGATGAAGTAGGTCAAATTTGAACACTGTTTGCATC
>DAOVZA010000169.1 GCA_030635405.1 Desulfocapsa sp. | reverse complement strand
TTGTTAACTAAATTATGGAACCTACACAAATAAGTGTTCGCGGTGCGCGGATGCACAATTTAAAGAATATTGATGTTGATATTCCAAGAAACAGTCTTGTTGTATTCACTGGTTTGTCCGGTTCTGGAAAATCAACACTTGCTTTCGATACGCTCTATGCAGAAGGGCAGAGACGATATGTTGAGTCTTTATCCACCTATGCCCGCCAATTCTTAGGTCAAATGGATAAGCCTGAAGTAGATGCACTTGAAGGATTGTCTCCTGCAGTTTCCATTGAACAGAAAACAACTTCCAAGAACCCTCGCTCTACCGTTGGAACGATAACAGAGATTTATGATCACCTACGCCTGCTGTTTGCAAGATGCGGACGACCCTATTGTCCAGAATGTGGCGATGAAATTCGTTCCCAGTCCATAGAGGACATGGTGAATAGTCTTATGGCGAATGCTGAAGGAACAAAGATTGTTTTACTGGCTCCAATGGTTACTGGCAAGAAAGGGCGCCATGAACAACTCCTGGCGCGAATACGAAAGGAAGGTTTTGTACGAATTCGTATAGATGGTGATATCGTTCACACCGATGATGTTCAGGCTCTTGAGAAAAATAAACGTCATTCCATTGAAGTTGTTGTCGATCGTGTGGTTATTAAAGCTTCTACTTCCCGTCGGCTCAGTGATTCCATAACAACTGCTGTAAAGTTAACGGAAGGTTTTTTACTGGCTCATTTTCCTGATAGTGATGAAGAACAGTTGTTTAGTGAGTTTGCCGCATGTCATAGTTGTGGTATTTCCATGCCCCGTCTCTCTACTCAGTTATTTTCTTTTAATAATCCACAAGGAGCCTGTGAAGAGTGTAGTGGTCTTGGAGTAAAGCAGTTTTTTGATGCCGCTCTCGTTGTGCCGGACCCAACTCTTAGTATAAATCGTGGTGCAATTGCGCCTTGGGGAAAACGGGCAGGGAAAAGTTATTCCGGACAGATGCTTGAAGCAGTGGCAAAACATTATTCATTTTCCATGGCAACTCCTTTTGTAAAGTTACCAGAAAAGCTACAAAATATTTTACTATATGGCTCGGGAACTGAAGAAATTTCTTTTCATTATCAGAAAGGGAAGAGGCAGATGAGCACCGTTAAGCCCTATGAAGGTGTTATTCCACAGCTGAATCGTCGATTCCATGAAACACAGTCGTCAATGATAAGGGAAGAACTTGGCCGCTACATGAACGAGCAGATATGCCCAAAATGTCATGGTGCGCGTCTTAAACCAGAGGCTTTGGCAGTTAAAGCAGGGAAGTGGTCAATTTATGAGTTATCCTGTCTTTCCATTGATAACATGATTGAGAACATTCCTCTTATACCATTTTCAAATCGGGAACGTCAGATAGGAGAGCCAATATTAAAAGAAGTTATAGATAGGCTTTCTTTCCTGGAAGATGTCGGACTTGGCTATCTGTCACTTGACAGACGGTCCGGGACATTATCAGGAGGTGAGGCACAACGTATCAGACTTGCATCACAAATAGGATCAAGACTTGCCGGTGTTTTGTATATATTAGATGAGCCAAGCATTGGCCTGCATCAACGCGATAATCAAAAGCTTATTAATACTCTCGTTGAGTTGCGTGATATGGGAAACAGTGTGATTGTTGTCGAGCATGATACGGAGACAATAATGACAGCTGATCATATTCTTGATATGGGGCCTGGTGCAGGGGTTCATGGTGGTGAGGTTGTTTATTCTGGTGATGTTGCAGGCTTATTGAAGTGCGAAGAATCTTCGACAGGTAATTATCTTTCAGGAGTCAGAAGTATTGCAATACCGGATAAAAGGCGTAAGGCCGGAAGGGGACGTTTCCTACGATTAAAAAATGCTTTGGTGAATAATCTAAAACAGGTAGATGTCGCTTTTCCACTTGGTGTTATGAGTTGTGTTACTGGTGTTTCAGGTTCCGGGAAGAGCTCACTTGTTATAGAAACGCTTTTTTCTTTGGTTAAAGAAGGCTTGGGAAGAAGGCTTGATCGAATACAGATTGGGAAAACAAAGCTTACAGGTCTGAATAAGATTGATAAAATAGTGGATATCAATCAAAGCCCAATTGGTAGGACACCACGCTCAAATCCAGCAACTTATACTGGTGTTTTTACACCTGTCAGAGAACTGTTTGCGAGGTTGCCTGAATCTCGTATCAGGGGATACAAGCTTGGACAGTTTAGTTTCAATGTCAAAGGTGGTCGCTGTGAGGCGTGTGAGGGAGAAGGGGTGAATAAGATTGCCATGCATTTTCTTCCAGATATCTATGTCGAATGTGAGGCGTGTCAGGGCAAACGGTATAACCGTGAAACGTTGGAAATACAGTATCGTGGAAAAAATATCCACGATGTCCTCTCCATGACCGTTGCAGAGGCATTGGAATTCTTTAAGAATATCCCTCCAGTGAAAAATAGATTGCAAACATTGTTTGATGTTGGCCTTACATATATAACTCTAGGACAATCCTCTGTGACTCTTTCTGGTGGTGAAGCTCAGAGGGTTAAACTTGCCAAAGAATTATCTGGTAGGGCCAGTGGCAAAACACTGTATATCCTTGATGAACCTACAACTGGACTGCATCCGGCTGACATTGAACATTTGCTTCGTGTGCTGAACCGACTGGTTGATAACGGAAATACTGTTGTCGTCATCGAACATAACCTTGATGTTGTTAAAACAGCGGATTGGATAATTGACGTAGGGCCTGAGGGTGGTGAGTTGGGTGGAAATATCGTAGGAGTAGGTACTCCTGAGGAATTAGCTAAAAATAAAGAGTCTTATACCGGGCATTTTCTCGCTCCAGTGCTTACAAGTAAGGCTTAAAAGTCGGGGGACTGATTTTCTTTGCGTAACAACCCGCTTTACTGTTTAATGTAGAAAATATTGTAGGAATCTCACTGGTCGTGAGATCCATTAACTGAACATTTATTGAGGTAGATGAATATGGCTGAAGAACAAGCAGGAAACGGTGCAACAGAAGACGAAAGTCCAGTATTTCGTATGCAAAAAATGTATATCAAGGATTTCTCTTTTGAAAACCCTAATGCACCCAGTGTCTTCCAGGCCCCGAATCAGGAGCCAAAAGTTGAAGTAAGTTTAAAACTCAACAATAAACAACTTGATGACAATCACTTTGAAGTTGCATTACAGATAACAGCAAAGATTGTTGATAAAGGAAATGATGATAAAACCATGTTTATCATGGAAATTGAACATGCAGCAGCATTTTTAATGAAAAATATTCCTGAAGAGCATCAGGAAATGGTGCTTGGGGTTGATTGTCCTACTCTTCTTTTTCCATTTACCAGACAAATTGTCAGTCAAATTTCTGTTGATGGTGGGTTTATTCCGTTTATGATGGAACCAATTAACTTCATGGCTCTGTTTCAAAACTCGAAAAAGGAAAATGCAGCAGCACAGAACTAATATGGTAATGAGGGGGAGTCGTCTTATATAAAGTTAACACTTCCTTCTTAAACCTATGCTCCGTTATTGCCGCGAGAATGACATGAAGCAACAGCCATTTTAGGCTGCAGGAATAAAAAAAAGGCTCTAAAAGCATTTCGCTATTAGAGCCTTTTTTAGTATTGGGAGAGAATTACTGATTCTTCTTATAAGCCTGTTGCAACAAAATTATCGATAAGAGTATTTACAGCTTTATGAATTGCTTTATCGAAGAGCGTGTCGTATTGGCGATCTGCGTAAATAGATTCAGGTGAGACTTTAACATCAATTCTATTCGTCCAGACAAGATTTCCTGTGGCTGCTTCCTGTACCCAGATACGCATTTGAACAACTGCCTGATCTACCTGACCACCGTTTTTAGCCATATTACCGAGACCAGCACCAATTGCTCCCCAGGCGAGGGCACCACCAATATTATTGTCAAAGCCGAGTGTGTCAGTATTGTAGCCAATAATAGCGCCTAATGTTCCAGGAAGAAGCATATGGCCCCATTCGTCATAGGTATCTGATCTAGCAAAACCGTTTAAAGTCTGACTGCTTAAACCAAATGTGAAGGGGAGAAGACCCTTTTTCCAAGGGATCCATGTACTTTCTTCTCGTGTTTTAAACTCAAGAAGTCGGCCACGGACAATATAATCAGCGTTAAATCTACGACCGATTTTGGCGACGGCCTGTTGGTTGAGAGCATGGGTTCCGGGACTTCCTGATACAGTTGTTCCAGATTCCATTTTCTGATTTTGGATGTAGTATCTGAGGTGATTTTTCATCAATTCAGACCAATCATTGTTTAATTCGTTAGATAAACTTACGCTGGTATTTTCATCGTAGGGAATGATATTGATGATTTTTTCATCTACAAGGTAACCAAAGACATCTTCCTGGATAGCGAGACGGAAGCCATTTGCAACCAATCTATCAGTTATAGCTTCACTGACAGACAAGTTCCTTCTATATGCACCAGCTATAGCATCAGCATTGGTATAATCAGCAAAAGGGAGGATGACAATGGTTTGTCCCTTACCTGGAGCATTCGCATTTGGTGCATTTGGAACATAAAGGGTTTCGACGACAGTGTTGCCGCAACCCATAATAAGCACTGCAGACAGCAGATAAAGTATGTATTTAAACTTCTGCATAATTTTCTCCCTGAAAATTCTTGTTAAATCTTTGTATTTTGTAATTGAATAAAATATTATAAAATTCGCGGTCTAAGTAAGATAATGAGTTCCCTTTTTCTGCTAACTTTCTCTTCATAGCCGAAAAAGTATTTAAAAAATGGAATATTGCTAGTGCCTGGTACAAATGTACCGGCGCTATCTTCAACATTTGAAATGAGGCCACCAATGACAAGCATTTCACCATTTTTAACTCTTACAGTCGTACTCATTTCTCTGACATTAATTACTGGAAGGCCAACCTGGCCTAACCCTATATCTCTGTATTCAATAGGTTCTTCTAATTCAGATGTTACAGGAACAAGATTCATAATGATTTCATTATCATCAAGAATATTTGCCGTTAATGCAAGGCCAACTCCTGAGAGAACTCGCTCAGTTTCAACTGTGTAGGATACTGTTCCTGTATCATTATTAACATCGGACTCGATACTATCTATATAAGTGACATTCCGACCAACTGTTATAAGTGCAGGTTGTCCGTTTAAAACGCTGAGTTTAGGATTAGATAGTATTGTTGTTTGTCCTTGTTCTTTTACTGCATTAAGGAAAGTATCCATAGTGAAAGCAGCAAGGGATACAGCAGCTGCTCCACCTTCGGTGATAACCGTTGCTGCTGTCGTGGCTGCTGTCACAGCTGATCCTGCAACAAGGGTAGTTACATCTGATACTGTATTTAGATATCCATTTGCAGATGTATCTGTCAAGCGACTGTCATTCAGCAAATTATCATAGGTTCTGTCATTTGATTTGTATTTACTGTCATCGTATCCTATTTGACGATCCCAACCTTCATTACTATTATTTGTATTATTTGTATTGTCAGTGTCGAG
>DAOVZA010000339.1 GCA_030635405.1 Desulfocapsa sp. | reverse complement strand
TTGCTAAAAGTCTTCAGCTCCTTGGAAGAGAAACAAACAATCCCCTAACACTTGAAGAGCTCACTTTTAAGGAGTTTACTGTCCTTCCAGAACTTGAAAAAGAAGAGATATATAAACAAAAAATGCTAACGCAACGATCAGAAGTTCTCGCTTTAGCAGGTATTGCTGAATCTGCCACTGTACTTGTAAAGGCAGAACAGGGAAGCTATTACCCAAGGCTTGATCTGGTGGGCAGTTATTCACGCTATGACGATGATTTTATAAATGGTAACGGAGACATCAATGAAGATGAACTACGTGCCCAGATGGTACTGTCATTTAATATCTTTGACGGTTTTGCAAGAGAGTCTTCCGTGTCAAAAGCCAGACTCACCGTTCGAGAACTCCAGTATGACCTTGAGGAACTTAAAAATGATCTTATCACCGCCCTTGCCAATCTTTTTATAGATTACAGGGTAAGCATGGCAAATGTGGAAGTGGCAAAGGAGGATATACGCCATGCCAAAGAAAACTTACGCATTACACAGCTCAAATACAAACAGGGTTTACAGCGCGAATCTGACCTGCTGGACGCAGTAACCAATCTTTCGAGATCTCGCTATAATGAAGTTGCTGTGATCAGGACTGTTTTTGAAAATGCTTTTCGAACCACCAGAATGGTTGAGGAATTCAGCCTTAACAACAATGCTCAATGAGCCTATATCTTTATCAATTTATTATCTGAACAACCATGAAACTATTAAAAATCACAACACTTAATAGCACCGATACTTATTGGATGTCCGAACCAAGTACAGATCAATGTTTATGAATAAATAAGTACAAACCTGTCATCATCAATGGAAATGCGAAGCCGTCCTTCGTGATTACGGCCATAAACTTCCCAGCCAGGTTCACCCTTTAACTCACACTTTAAACAGCAGGGAGAATGCACCCCTTTCTCTCGATCACACCAGGAAACAAGTGTTGCATATTCATTATCTTCTTCAGCAATCAGTTTTCCTAATTCCCTTGCCTGGTCAAAACTCAGGGTATACCCCTTTATGCTGCAATCAATTCGTTCCATTTTCTCATTTACTCCCTTTCTTCTTGTCAGCCTGTTGTTTTAAACGCCAGTTTAATGCCTGCCTTGTAATACCAAGCATTTGAGCTGCAATGGCCTGATTCCCTTGAGATCTATGCAAAGCTTCCTTTACAAGTAAACGACTGGATTCTTTCAATGTTGGCAGTGCACCAAGGATACTGTAAACAGTTTCCCCCGTAATATTTTTAATTTCTTCATCAGGATTCCCCGCATGCTTTTCAATGTACCTCTTGAAAAGATCCATGGACAACGTTCTGCTTTGATGATTTGCCAATGCTTCAAAAACCATTGATTTCAATTCTCTTACATTTCCTGGATAACTATAAGTACCTAGTAAAATGGGTAGTTCACTTGGGTACGCCGGTTTTGGTTTGTTAAGTCTACCAGCTGCCTCTTCAAGAAAATAATCAAGTAGTAGGGGCAGATCATCAAGACGATCACGAAGAGGCGGAATATGAACATGATGCGATTGCAATCTGAAGAAGATATCTTTTCTGAACTCATCGGAATTTTGCAAAGCATCAAGATCAAGATGGGAAGCAAAAATCATCCGCATATTGGTTGATCTGGCAATATCTGATCCAAGGGCATAATACTCACGTTCTTGGATCAAACGAAGGAGTTTCACCTGAGATCCTGATGTCAAAGCCCCTATTTCGTCAAGAAACAACGTGCCGTCATTCCCACTTGCAATCAAACCTTTACGGGTCTTGTCTGCCCCTGTAAAAGCACCTTTTTTATGGCCAAAAATTGTATCTGCGAAAGCATCACCATCAAGCCCAGCAATATTTACAGCAACAAAACGTCCGGCACGGCCAGAAAGGCTATGAATAGCCTGAGCAAATAGTTCCTTTCCAGACCCAGTTTCGCCTGTAATAAGCACTGGTTCATTGGTCGTAGCAATTGCTTCAATATACTGAAAAACAGAACGCATTGACTTATTATGGGTAATAATATGTGAAAAAGCTTCGGGATGGTTCAGTTTGTCCTGAAGAAAATGATCCTTTAATGATGTATTTTCACGACGCAACATTCCTAAATCAATTGCTCTCTTTACACTGGTCACCAATCGTGATTCCTCGGTTACCTTCGCAAAAAAATCATAGGCACCAAGTTTCATGCAGGTAACGGCCGTTTCAACCTGGTCAACTCCTGTAATGATAATGACAGGGATCTCAGGAAATTCCTGAACAATCTGCGGTAATAATTCGTCCCCGGTAAGATGCGGCATGGTGAGATCAAGAACGAGCACACTGAAATTCTGCTCTCTTATCAGGTTTAAAACTTTTCTGGAATCATCACAGGTTTCAACATTATTTATGCCAGAAGCGTGTAAGGTTAGGCCAAAACTATTCAACCAGGCTTTTTCGTCATCCACCAATAATACTGGCAGTGTGGGATTTAGTGTTTTAAACATTTTCTTATACTTTGAATTAGTGAATTGTATGTAATGCCGGAAAAACGATCACAACCTCTGTGCCCTTTCCAACTTCCGAATAAAAGTTCATTACTCCGTTATGCTCTTTAACGATACCGGCGGAAACAGAAAGACCAAGACCGGTGCCACCGATGGATCGTTTTGTTGTAAAAAATGGATCGGTCACCTGGTTTAACTCATCTTGTGCAATTCCAGCTCCTTCATCAAGAATAGAAATTTCAATGCCATCCATTTCTTCGTTATACCGTGTTGAGATAATAAGTGAAGCATCTGTTGTTTCTAATGCCTCACAACTATTTTGAATCAGGTTGACAACAACTTGTGTTAAACGTTGCCGGTTAGCGTTAACCATTAACTTTTCTGAAGCATAATTGGTTACAAATTTATTGGTACTTTTACGAATAGAATTACTTGTAAGACGAACGCCATATTGTACAACTTCAGTTATATCGACGGGGATCTGCTGACCTGTAGTTTCCTGTCTTGCGTAATCTTTGAGATCAGCAACAATCTGTTTTATTCTCATCGCACTTTCTTCCAGTTCCTGGCTGATACGTGGCAACTGGTTACGCATATTACTGTATTCAACTCCAGCTATAGCAAAATCACCATTTTCTTCATAAAATTCATCTAGAATTGGTTTAGCACTTTCCCAGGAACGATTCAAAATTGGAATATTTAAAAGTGCAATAGAATTTGGATTATTTATTTCATGGGCAACCCCTGAAACCAACAAACCAAGTGATATCATTTTATCTGCCTGAATAAGATGTTGCTGTTGTTTTTTATTTTCTTCC
>DAOVZA010000367.1 GCA_030635405.1 Desulfocapsa sp. | reverse complement strand
TGAGCAAAGTCACCAACAAGTCTTTTTTGAAGCTCGATGGAAAGCTCGTCAAATTTCCCGGCCAGATTGAGGATGGTATCCAGTGTTTCACCAAGGTAATCATTAAAACGAGAGACAATAACCTGTTTAAGATAGCCCGAGATATAGTATGTGGGAAATTTTTCCATTGTCCCAACAAGCGAATTAATAAACAGAACAGGCTGAACAATTTGAATATTAAAAACACCATGAGCCCGAAGACGAATCAGCCCGAGTTCACTATCTTTAAATGCAACAGGACGCATTGTTCCCCATTTTAGATTAGTGAAATATTTAAGATTGGCCATATATACTTCAGCACGAAGAGGACTGTTACCGCGCCATGGAATGGAGAGAATCTTGGTAAGAATAGGAAGATTTCCGGTTTTTAATGTGTGCCTTCCTGCAGCAAAGGCATCACAGGCCTTTCCCTGATAGAAGAGGACAGCAGCCTGGCTCTCACGCACCGTGAGTTGTGCTCCATACTTAATTTCGCCAGAACCGCTTTCTGGAAGCCGATGAACCAATTCTTGACCAGTTTCGTCAAACCATTCTATATTTTCAAGAAAAATTCCGCCATCAAATCGATTCATGCCATCTCCTGTATATCCCTGATTGTTTGCATCTTTGATTGACTGTAATTATAGTACAGCAAAACCATATACAAAAGGAAAATTCATGGAAACAACTCAAGATATAGAACTAAAAGATGAATGGGACGAAGAATCAGCGATGAAAGTACTCAAGCACCCAACCGTTGACGCAAAGCTCTGGTCAGAAGCCGTTGAGTGGCTAATGCTCTATGGTCCTGAAGAGGTACGACAGATACTCCTGAACTCTGCTGGAACTGCAACCAATGAATGTTTCCCGGATTTAAAAGCCAAAGGATACGCAGCTGATGGGCAACCCTGCTACTCTGTTGACGATCTAGCCAAAAACCTGAACATCAGTGAAGATGAGGCAAGGATAATGATTCAGGAAAAAGAAAAGGCACACAAACTCCATCACTTTATTGACGAAGAAGACACAATGAAGGTGCAATAGGACTATCCGGCGTTTCGTACCGCTAATACTCTTGTATCAACAGTTGACATGGGATAGCCCCAATCTCTGTTTCCATAGAGGTTCTCCAATATCAGACACAATCATTTGATAAATAGTCTAAAACCATGGATCATCAAATTCTTCTGAGCTCTTGTCCACCGTTGCACTGGTTTCAAAATCCATTACTTCTGTATGGCCATCATGGAAGATTACTGTCATATGTGTTGAAAATGGCAATTCAGGAGCAGACCCTTCAGAAACAATAATCTGAGGACTGTTGATCCATTTTTTCACATTGGTCAGCATGGTTTCCATACCGATATGATCACCGTTGGTTTCAATTTTCTTAATCACTCCCACAGGATCTTTCACCTCAAGATTTAGAACATACACTTGATTTGCATACTGATAGAGAACGACTCTTCCATCAACTGTTGCGGGTAATTCAGTTTTCTTTGGGATATCATTGAATTCTGAGATCATATACTTTTTAGCAGGGAATTCTTCAGAGAGGGCTATACCACTATGTTCAAAATTGAGACTGCCTCCGCTGGCAAAATCTTCATCGCTTGCAACCAGTGAGAAGTTCTGTTGATCGCGATCATTAGGGATAATTTTAAATACATTCTGCTCTTCCTGAGGACTCCACCTCCAGGCGGCTGATCCATTCACAGACCACTGACCACCACGAGCGACAACAGAACCATTTTCAAGGATATCAAGACTTGAGATAATGTCGCTTTTTAACACAATGCTCTTATTGGTCAGCAAGCCATGTTTAATTTTAGCAGGACCAGATGAGAAATCAATCTGGCCATAGACTAAATAGGCCAAACCGCAGACAGCCACAAATACAAAAGTTCTACTCACATATTTCCAGGTTTTTCGAAAACTGGGAAATATCATTTTGACCAGAGGCGCTTCAAAAGATAATGCTTTACCCATCTTTTTACAGGCCACAACACAATCACCACAGTTACTGCACTCTGTTTCCAGGCCATTTGTTAAGGTTTTCGGTTTCAGAGCAAGGGTACAGGCCATATCACATCGTTCATAACCTGGCTTACAGATACATTTTTCCTCTACAAAAACAACCTTCATACGTTTAGGGCTCATTATTTTTGTGAGAACAATAAGAACCGCCTGTGGACACACATAGCGACACCAGAGCCGTTTTCCTGCCATGAGTTCAATGAATAACAAACCAAATAAAAAGAGGTAACAGAGCGATATGATGTCCTGACCGAAATAGTATTGAAAAAATCTGGCATACCATGCTGCGGTAGAAAGTTGATTAAGAACAGGGGTGGTGGAAAACATAAAAAAGCCGATAAAGCCAAGGACAAAAACAGCAACTTTAAACGAAAAACCATTTTTGCTTGTAGTGAGCTCCTTTTTCTTTTTCGGAAACAGTTTACGATTGAGTTTTTGAGTAAATTCAGAAAATAAGCCATAGGGACAGATCCATGAACAGAATACTGTACCGAGTGTAAAAGCCAGAATCAGGGGCAACAAAGTACCGATAAAGTTATCAAGTGTAAAATACCAGTTCTTAATGGTGAGTTGCAGGACAGCAAGAGGATCAGCAAAGGGAACGCCAAAGGCATGAAAGGATAAAAAGTTACCATACACCATTGAATAGCGGGAACGATTCAGCAATGGAATAATGATAAAGGCAAGCGCCACAAAGATCTGAAATGCTCGCCTGTAGGTCTTGAGATTAGCTTTTTTCATTATGCGCCTCCCTTGAGTCCTTTATTCTTACTTTGGAATCTCGTTGGGGTCACAACAATGGCATCAGCCGGGCAGACATGTTCACATAAGCCACATCCCGCACATTCATCTGTTATTACAGGATACTCTCCTCTTTCAAGGATCATCGCCTTCCATTTAATAGGGCAGCGTTCATAACAACTGCGACACAGTAACTCTTCCTTCCACGTGAGGCATTTTTTACGATCAAGTTCGGCAAAGCCCATGCGAACATC
>DAOVZA010000285.1 GCA_030635405.1 Desulfocapsa sp. | reverse complement strand
ATATTGCTTTTATCAGTTTTTCCGGGATATGCTTTTAGAATTTCAGTACATGCATTTTTCTCGTCAATATCACTAGTGAGCATCAGTCCTTTAGAGGGTATTTCCGGGTGTCCTTTTACTTCAGCAAAGTATCTTTTTTCGATACTGTTTTCCTGAAACAGATTTGAGAGAAGCATTGCTGCATTGCGATTATGAGCAAGAATCATTAATCCTGATGCTTCACGGTCGAGCCTGTGGATCATTTTGAAATCAATATTGATATTACCTTTCTGAGCAAGGCGCAGCAGGGAACAATGGTCTCCGTAACGTGTCCCCTGACTGAGAAGCCAGGGAGGTTTAAACCAGATACTATAGTCCTCGTAGTCAGCAATGAGTTTAGGCTCTGGAGGTGTTTGTGACAGAACATCAGCATCATAGAATAACTGTACAAAGTCATCAGTCTTGAGCTTAAATTTTGCTTTACGTAATCGTCGCTCTTTCGATCCTGGTCGTTTTAACCACACTGCACCTTTTACCATGGCGTGTTTGATGCGTTCCTTAGGCAAGCCAGTTGTGTCGGCAAGGAGTTGGCAGGCAATAGCTGGTGCCTTTACGGTGATATTACAGTGTACTGCTTCCTGTTTGTCTGGTCGTTGCATGATAGTTTATCTATTTTCCAAAATTACATACCGGATATTGGCATCGTTTACAGTAACGGCAGAGACCACCATGACCCATTTTTGCAAATTCTTCCCGCCCAATTTTTTCACCTGTAAGAATGCGAGGTAAAATAAGATCAAAAACTGTGATATTATGAAACATTCCACAGGCAGGAAGCCCTAAAACCGGAACATCTCCAATGTGTCCAGTGAGGAACATTGCTCCAGGGAGCACGGGAGTACCATAAAAACAGTCAGTGGCACCAGCATGAGCAATACCCATACGTGTTACATCGTCAGGATCAACAGACATTCCGCCAGATGTAATTATAAGATCAGCACCTCCTGCAATTGCCTCTGTTATAGCATTACCGATTGTTTCAATAACGTCAGGTGCAAAGGTAACGGAAATTACTTCTGAACCTATTTTATCGAGTTTTTCCCGTAATACTTCCTCAAATTTGTCTTTAATACGCCCATGAAAGATCTCATTTCCGGTAATTACAAGGCCGGCCTTGGCCTTACGTAATTCCTTTACCTCAATGATTGGATTAGCTTCTCTTGCAATGTTTGCCGCTTGCTCAACAATGCTTCGTTCTGAAACCAGTGGAATAAGTCTGGTGCCTGCTATATCTTCCCCTTTTTTAACCGGTGTGTTGGTTTGCAGAGTTGAACACATGACAACACCAAGAAGATTAAACTGATAGAGTGCCTCTTCGTTGATCTTTAAGAGGCCGTCACATTGTGACTTAATTGCAATCTTCCCTTCGACGGGCTCTGCTGATAGCATGGAACCAGGGCCTGAAAGCGATTTGGCCAGAATTTCAGCAGCTTCATTTTCATGAATTTCATAAGGTCCTAAATTTAATACATAAATGTGATCTTTCCCTAGACGTTTTAGATGCTCAACATCTTCTTCACGTATAATATGTCCTTTTTTGAATGCTCTTCCCTTAAAGGAATCTTTTACAATTTCAGTAACATCGTGGGGTAGGACCATTCCAACAGCTTCTTCAACAGGAACTTGCTTTTTCATTATGCTAGGTTTTCCTTAACAATCTATAAAATGAATCTTATTGAGCTTCTGGCCCATAGTAAATGAGTCCGGATGTGTCTGTTTCCCATACTTCAACGCAGTGAAGATTATAGCGATCGGTGAGCAGATCTGCATGCAGAGTATCATAAAGAAAGGCTGCAATATGTTCAGATGAAGGATTTTTGTCCTGAAAGGCAGGATGTTCATTGAGATCGCAGTGATCGAGTTGGTCAACTGCACTGTTCACTATTTTTTTGAGAACCTTAAAATCTATTCCCATCCCGAGTTTATCAAGCTCAGTTGCTCGTACGGTTACCTTTATTTTCCAGTTGTGTCCATGTGGCTTTTCACAACTACCGGGATAGTCACGTAGGTGATGGGCGCCTGCAAAATGTGTTTTTATGAAAATATCGTACATATCATCGTCTCCTTACGATGTTTTTCTACCTGTAAATGGGAGAAAAACAGCTGTAAACCTTGAAATTATATTGGTTTAAATGTTATTAGTTTAAGCTCATCTTACATACATATTATATTCGGTTACCATGTATTTAGTATTCATAACTAAATTTTGGAAGCAAAAAAGGAGTCGTTAAGCATGGCTTTTATCGCACCCTTTAAGGGCGTATCTTTTAATGTAGAAAAAGTGGGTAGTCTTGATGATATCGTTACTCCTCCGTATGACGTGATCAGCGAAAATGCTGTTGAGTCCTACGCTGCTAAAAATCCCTATTCGATGATCCAGCTTGATCTTACCAAAAATCCCGGTGGCGCTACCGGGGATGCTTCCAGGTATCAGGATGTTGCCAATACCTTCCAGAAATGGCTTGATCAGGATGTCTTAAGACGAGAAAAACAGTCTGCATTGTATATGTATTCTGTGAAGTATAAGCATCCTTCCGGAAAAATGCTCACTCGAAAAGGTGTTGTAGCTCTCGTTGGGCTTTCTGAGTTTGGAGAAGGTGTGGTTAAGCCCCATGAAGAGATCTTTGAGTCTGTTATCAGCGATCGTTTGCGCTTGCTCGATACAACCAAGGCACAGTTCAGTCAGATTTTCTCTCTCTACAGTGATGAAGAAAACAGGGTCTTGAATTTAATTGATAATGCCAAAGAAAAGGAACCCATGGGTAGTATAACCGATGCCGATGGTTGTGTTCATTCTCTATATAGAGTGATCAATGGTGCCGTTATAATGCAGGTCCAGGATTTTTTTAAGGACAAAGCACTTTATATTGCCGATGGGCATCATCGTTACACCACGGCACTTGCCTATAGAAAGATGGAAAGAGAACGAAACCCTGATTTTAATGATAAAGATCCGGCAAATCATATTATGATGTATCTTTGTCCCATGGAAGATCCAGGTCTTTCTGTTCTTCCAACTCATCGCCTTCTCAACTGGCCAGGAAAACTATCCACTGTTGAATTAAAAGAACGTCTGTCTGATTTCTTTGAACTTGACGAAATTAAGGGTGGTGCTCGTGAAGTATTGTTGTGTGGCGTGTTTTCCAGAATGGAAGAAGATGAACAAAATGTAACAGAAAAACGTACAACCTTTGGATTATATCACCCCGGGGAAGATCGGTGTTTTCTGCTAACTAAAAAAGATCAGGCCTCTGAGTTACTGAAAAATAAACCTGCTCAACTGCAGAAACTGGATGTGGTTGTTCTTTCTGATATGATTATTCAGGGTGCTTTGGAACTTGACCATCATCGCTGTGAAGAAGAAAATCTGATCCACTATTTTAGTGATCCTGATGAGGCTATGGATGAGGCAGTTAAAAGATCTCATGCCAACGATTCAGTAACACCTCTGCTTTTTGTTATGAACCCAACGCGTGTAAAACAAGTTAAAGAAGTGGCGGATGAAAATTTGATAATGCCCCATAAATCCACCTATTTTTATCCAAAAATCATGACAGGCCTACTCTTTAATCAACAGATCGCCGGGGAAGATGTAGACCGACTTGGCTGAACTTGAGAAGAGTAATGATACCCTGTTTGATGGGGCGCTTTATTGTTTACAGCACAAAGACGGCTATCGATTTTCCATTGATCCTGTCCTGCTTTCTCATTTCGTTCGCCTTGGTAAAGACGAAAAGATTCTTGATCTTTGCGCTGGATGTGGGGTCATTGGTCTGATTCTTCTTTACAGATTAGGAGAGGCTATCCATTCTCT
>DAOVZA010000383.1 GCA_030635405.1 Desulfocapsa sp. | reverse complement strand
TGATCTTTACAAATAACCAGTTACTATTGGTGGATATGTCAATTGAATCAAAAAAAAGACCACCTAAGAAAACTTTGAGTTTATCTAGAAAAGATAAGCAAGTAATGAGTCCTATCAAGGGAATTTTGAGTTCGATTGTCCCGGCTCCATCACGCAGCATGGTCAAGGCCAGATCAAGAGGAACCGGCAGCTGGTTATTCAATTTGTCGGCCAGTTCACCCTGAACAGTTTCGGCCTCCAGCTCTTTAAATACAAGCTTGTTCTCCATGTCTATTTTCCCCTCTCCAATTTTAATCGATGAGGTTAAATCAAGTCTGCCGCTGGGGAAATAGGTACCAATGGCATCTATGGTATAAGGGGAAGCATGCAGCATGGAATAGCTCTGCAGCGTGGTCTGCTGTTCGATGAATATGTTCTCTGCCAGAGGAGCAGAGGTGCCCTCGATATTCAATGGGGTATATTTATCAAACGCTCCCTTTAAAGAATAGGTAAATGGATGATCAGGATTGGTTAAATCAATATCCCTTACCTGCAGTGAATCGAGCGTGAACGTGGTTGAAAAACTTTCTGTCAGCATATTATCCGTGAATGTAAAACCACTTGAACCTGTGATATTTATCTGATTAATTTTTACCGGTAATCCGGCCGGGTTTACAGATTCTTCAGCCTTGGAGGTTTCTTTTTTTGCCTGGTTTTCTTCTGGTTTTTCTGATTCTTTTGATTCCTCTGATTCTTCCATTTTCTGACGGCTGAAATCCGCAAAAATAGAATCGAGATCAACTGTATTGCAACTCAAGCCCTGCTCAGGAGAATAGATGATCTGGTCGATCCTGAGTTCCTCCATAGTAGCCATTGGATCTTTATCTTTTTCTTTCAGGAAGCTCCCTTTACCGATTGTAATCTGTCCAACCGTCGCTGTAATATCCTTATCTACCTGAATAGTTTCTACTGTAATTGTTTCAAGTTGTGCGAGTAGCGTCTTTTCTTCATTATCGACAATTTCAGGTTCTTTGATAACCAATCGTGCCACATCAACGCTGGTGAGATCTGGACTGTGTATTTCAGAGACAATTATTGACGGAACACTCATACTGACTGGGATACTTTCAGAAGACGGCATATCCAGCTGGCCAAGAATAAGGGAGTTAATCGTCACTCCTCCTGTTCCATTGTCTTTGGCTTTAGACATCGATATCTCCGCAAGGGTCAACAACGGTATATCTTCCTGATTTATCTGTAATCCCCCGCCTTCAATTGAAATTTCCCCGGCAAACGAAGGTGATTCTTCGAGCAATAGAGAAAAATCGTTCTTGCTGTTGAAGAATTGTTGACTGATGTGCAAGCCGGCTTCTTCCATGTCTACAACAATTCCTTCAGTTTTCAGATCACCACCCAGAGTGATTTTCTGACCCTGTTCCCCAAGCAGATACTCGACTTTACCTGACCAGGAAAACTGTTTTTCACCAAGAGTGACTCCGGTCATCTCAACACCGGTTTCATCAAGAAGGAGGTCTCCATCATAGGTTATGATGGTCTTCTGGCCCATTGCAATCTCAGTTTTACCGGCCAGGTCCAGTTTTGACTGTGAAAACTTGATAGTTTTAGGCAGTGAAAACTGTATCGCCTCACCAAGCAGTGTACCGTCGGTTCGCACGTATGACGTACTGTCACTGCCAACGCCCGTAATGTATTCTACCGTACCATCAAAGGAGATCATGTCATTGCCGGCTTCCATCAATGCGCCATCGATGTCCATACTGTAGCCAGGTTCGGAAATCTGGAGTTCTCCATCTGCCCGTACTACCAGCCCTTTGTTCTCTGTTCCCGTTTCGATGCGCACATCTCCATTCCAGGAACTATTGCCAATCGAGCTACTGATGGCGTCCATACCGAAGGTAGTCGCGGTCAGTGCCAGTGATGCATTTGTCTCAATAATAACTTCATCCGTGATTGTTACTGTAGTTTTCCCGGTAATGTTAATGTCTGAGTTATCGATATCAATTACAGGATCGGGCATGTTAAATGTGGCGTTGAGTGCACTCAAACTCCCATCAACATCTACTGACATTTTTTCCGACTGCATCGAGAAGGATACCCCTCCATCCCAGCTGATATCTCCTTTTGTCGTCCAGCCTTCACCACCAATATCACCATTTTCAAGATTGACGGGTCCCTCATAGTGAACGTCCAGCGATCCAGCATCGGTCATAGAAAAATTGATATTCCCCTGAATACCAGCGATTCCGCTGAATGGTTTAATGTATTTCGCCAAAAACTCTGCCATGTCGTCGAGATGTACACCTGTGATACTCATTTCACCTACCACTTCCACTTCAGGAGCAATATTGAGTGTTGATAAATCCAGTGTCAGTGGTGCCCCGTTAAATGTTCCTTTGAGGGCGAGTGCACCTTCTTTATCATTTGGGTCAGTGTTGAATTTTTCGAGAAGTGCTTCCTCAATAACCAGTTCTACGTTAAGATCCGGTTGTTTGTATCGCACTGTTACATTTTTAATGCCGATCTCTTTTGCCCTGAATATCCATGGTATATTCTCTCCAAGATCTTCTACAACATCTGAAGAACTATCAACACTACCACCTTCATTGGCGGGAATACTGTAAGAGGCGATTCGCAGACTGGAGTCTTCATATTGTTCGATATCAACGACCAGATCAACGAGAGAAACCTTCTGCAGACGTGCTTCATGCTGCAATAGATTTTTCAGCCCGACATCAACAAAAATGGTTGAATTTGAAAAAACCGTTTTGCCGTCCTTCTGGATATTCACTCCCTGCAGGGCGGCAACACCTGTAAAGGGGTTGAGTCGTACTTTCTCAATTGTTGCCTTATCAGCACCATTGTCAACTAACCACTTCTGCAGATAC
>DAOVZA010000295.1 GCA_030635405.1 Desulfocapsa sp. | reverse complement strand
TTTCTTCATGGCAGAATAGGAAAAACTATAATGAAAAAGCAGGTTGACCTGCTAGGTTATGAGATCAGGATTGTTTTTAGTATGTGTAAGTATGGATATAGCCAGTATAGCAGTAACTTCTTCTAAAACAAATTTTTTGTTACAATTGTAAAAATAAAGTGTGATCAGCAGGACATTGTGCGGGGTAACATGAAGGGGATGAAAACTTATAAAACTATATTTTAGTTATTCAGATTAAAGATTCATTCTGATAATTCTTTGAAAGGTGGAAGCTGCAATATTTCCATAAAACTGTTGACGTGATACTCCGCCGAGAGTTTTTCATTTTTAAAACCGATAAGTCGCATTCCGCATCCTGCTGAATGTTCCCGATCGATGATGGAGTCACCAATATAGATGGCTTCATCCGCTTCATAGTTACAGTATTCTAAGATCTCAAGCAGTGCATCCGGTGCAGGCTTAGGTCGCTTTGCATTTTCAGCGGTCATTACCTTTACAAAATAATCCTTCAGCTTAAAAATTTCCAGGATAGGTTCCATCGTATTGGTTCGGTTGGTGGAAACTGCCAATTTATAATGAGGTGCGCAGGTTTCAAGAAATTGAATAAGATCTTCTTCCATTTTCATATATTGTAAAAATGGTGCATAGCCTAATTCAACCCTGAAAGTATCTACCTCAGAGAGGTTCTGTTCAGGATAGTGGCGGAAAATATGGCGTAATGACTCGTGAACATTATGAATATGAACAAACTCTAACTCTTCATCATCCATGACCGCATGGCCAAAATGTTGGAGCAGCTGATTATAATACGTTTGATTTGCAAATTTAGAGTCAAACATCACTCCATCACAGTCGAATATAACGAGTTTGAGTTTCATTTTTTAAAGAGTACTCCATGTAGCCAGTTAATCCCAAAGAGAAGAAGCTGCTTGTCATCCTTGCAGTCGTCTTTATTGGCAGGATATTGGTCTTGCTGTGGCAGTTTTTCTTCGTCCAGCATTTTTCTAAAAGAATCTAAATCATAGAGAGCAAGAGTAAAGAATTGAGTTTGTTCCTCTGTAAGTGTCATACCCTGTCGGATTTTCTCATGTTGGAGCAGGGAGGCCACTTTATCATTGAAGTGGTTGTAGTCTTCCAGGCCCTGACCTTTGCTGTAACGCTTTGTTGTCTGCTCTTCGTCTTGTAGGAAACCATGACAATGAGTTTCTTTTAGAAGAACAAAAAAATCCTCTATGCCGTTACCTTTTCTCATGGCAGCTCTTCCCATGGGGTATGCTCTGCATGCTCCGGGGCGGCCTGGGTAAACCGTACATCCCTTTTCTGAAACAAAGACACAGGAGGCCTGCCCATCGTCCACCATGGTGAGGTAAAAACGTGGGAATACATCTTCCGCTTCCTGCTCTTGAATAACGTAACGCTCAAGAAAACTGCTGGAGTCAAGTTTTGTTTCCTGCTTCAGTCGCAGGACATCATATGGTGTGAGCGCGAGCTCGAGCTGTCTACAGCAGTCGGTGAAACAATCCACTCTGGGATGACAGGAGAATTTGAATATTTCATCCTCCTGTATCCGGCTGACGTGTTCAGGGAGCTGTAACGAATCCATTTAGTTGGTTTTTTTTGCAGGCCACAGGCTGAGAACCGGGCTGGCAATAAAAATTGAGGAATAGGTACCAACCAGAACTCCAAGGAGCAGGGCGAGGGAAAAATCATGGATTACTGATCCGCCAAAGAAGAAGAGAGCAAGGAGTACCATGGCAGTGGTCATTGATGTGACAAATGTACGGCTCATGACCTCATTGATACTTTTATTAATCTGCTGTAGCAGTGAGTGCCCTTCCGACTTTTGCATGTTTTCACGGATACGGTCAAAAACAACAACTGAGTCATTGAGTGAGTATCCAGCAAGTGTGAGTAATGCAGTTACGATCAGCAAAGTAATCTCAACATTGAGAAGCCAGCAGATACCAAGTACTACGATAACATCATGGAAGGTGGCAACAGCAGCTGCCAGACCAAATCTGATATCAAAGCGCATGGCGAGATAAATAATAACACCAAGGAGTGAAATAAAGATGGCTTGAATTGCTTTGTTTCTCAATACTGCACTGACTGAGGAACCAATTTCTGACTGGCTTTCAAGAACAAATCCTTTCTCCGGCATGTCAGTCTCAAGAAGAGCAGTAATCTGTTCACTAAGATCACCCACAACTTCTTCCGATTTTTTAATTTTGATAATCAGGCGATGTTCGCCCTCAACTTCCTGAAGGTTAGCATTCTTGAGATCGTTGGCACCAAAGACGGTTCGCACTTCATCCATGGTAAAATCTGCTGTTGCTTTATATTGCAGCAAAGAACCACCGGAGAAATCAACACCCATATTGGCATTACCCCTCGCTATCTGGATAAAGGCAATGAGACCAATGGATACAAGAACTGCTGAAATACCAAATGTAATATTTCGGATGCTCATGAAATCCAAATTTGGCTTTTTCACAAACTGCATAAAATTAAGTTTCTTCAGAGCACGGAAGGAGTAGAGAGTATCAAAAACCAATCTGGAACAGAAGAGCGCTGTAAAAAGGTTAAAGATAATACCAAGAGAAAGTGTGATCGCAAAACCCTTAATAGGGCCTGTTCCAAACATGAACAGTGCTGTAGCTGTTATAAGCGTTGTAACCTGGGAATCGACAATGGTCCAGAATGCCTTGGCAAAACCACCATCTACACTTGATTTTACTGATTTTCCTAAAGAGTATTCTTCACGCATTCGTTCAAAGATGAGAACATTTGCATCGACTGCCATACCAATGGAGAGAATAATACCAGCAATACCTGGAAGTGTGAGGGTTGCATTAAGAATGGCAAGCCCAGTGAAAAGAAAAAGAATATTTAAAATAAGGGCAAGGTTTGCAATGAGGCCCGATAGTCTGTAATAGATGGCCATAAAGGCCAGAACGATAAGTGCGCCAAAGAGGCCAGAGGTCATTCCTTTATTAATGGAATCCTGTCCAAGGCTTGCTCCAACTGTCATGTTCTGAATGATATCAACCGGGGCAGGTAACGCACCAACACGAAGTACAATGGCAAGATCTGCCGCATCTTCATGAGTAAAACTTCCGCTGATCTGAGCAGATCCTCCAAGGATCTTTTCGCGAATAACGGGGGCAGAGCGAACCACGCCATCAAGCACAATGGCCATTCGTTTACCGACGTTTTCTTCAGTGAGTTTGGCAAATACTCTGCCACCCTTTGATGTGAAATCAATGGAAACGTAGGGCTCATTGAATTGGTTGGATATCCTGACCTGCGCATTTTTAACCATTTCCCCTGTCATCAGAATCTGCTGGTCCAGGAGGATTGGACGGATGATCTCTTGTCCGGTTGTCGTGTCTGTATCTTTTTCTATGAAAATTTTAGTATTTTCGGGAAGTCTGTTCTGTAGGGCCTGATTAAGTTTTGCAAGCTCTTCACGATCTGACCATGTTCCGTTCCATTGCCCAATGTTACGGGATTCCTCGGCAAGGAGGCCAATATTAATTCCGGCGGAATCGGCTACTCTTTTAAATTCAAGTTGAGCAGTTTCGCCAAGGAGCTTCAGAGCACGCTTTGGATCTTTAACACCAGGGAGCTGTACAACAATTTCTGCCTCTCCCTGACGAATAATGACTGGTTCGGCTACACCGAACTGATCAATCCTGTTTCTAATAATCTCAAGGGATTGTTCCACCGCATGGGTACGAATGAAATCAATTTCAGATTGTTTCAGGGTTACAGTAATTTTA
>DAOVZA010000204.1 GCA_030635405.1 Desulfocapsa sp. | reverse complement strand
TATCCATTTGTGATGATAGATAAAGTTATGTCAGTTGTACCTGATAAAAGCGTAGAAGCCCTAAAAAATGTGACGATTAACGAGCCTTTTTTTCAAGGACATTTCCCGACAAAACCTGTTATGCCAGGCGTACTTATGCTGGAAGGAATGGCACAGGCTGGTGGAGTGCTTGCATATTGTACCGAGCCTGAAAATGTGGGCGTGAAACTGCTCTACTTTGCAGGACTTGATAAGGTACGTTTTCGCAAACCCGTAGGTCCGGGTGATCAGTTGATTTATAAAATAGAACTTTTGAAGAAGAAACGTGGTATCTGGAAACTAGCCGGAAAAGCCTTTGTTGATGATACTCTGGTTGCTGAAGCAGAGCTTATGGCATCTTTTGGATGAGTAACATGAATATTCATCCCACAGCCATCGTTGCCGAAAGTGCCCAGTTGCATGAAAGTGTGACTGTTGGCCCCTACAGTGTAATTGAGGATGGTGTGATAGTCGGCGCTGGAACAACAGTTGCCACGCATGTAAGAATTTCAGGACCCACCATCATTGGTGAAAATAATCATATTGATTCCTTTGTCGCTCTTGGTGGTGCACCTCAAGACATTGGCTACAAGGATGAGCCCACCGAACTCTTGATAGGAAATAACAATCATATTCGTGAATATGTTTCTATCCACCGTGGAACCTTCAAAGGAGGTGAAAAAACCTTGATTGGAAATGACTGCCTTCTTATGGCCTATGCGCATGTTGGACATGATTGTATCATTGAAGACCATGTGATTGTTGTAAATGCGGCGCATCTGAGTGGTCATACAGAGGTTGGCGCCCATGCAACAATTGGAGGTCTTACCGGAACACATCAATTCTCAAGGATTGGTACCTTTTCTTTTATTGGTGGTGGCTCTGCCGTGAGCAAAGATGTTCCGCCGTATGCAATGGTAACGGGTGAACGGGGGCAGATGCATATTTCCGGTTTGAATAAAGTGGGCCTGCGCAGAAATGGATTTAGTCGTGAGACCATTACTAAAATTGATGCAGCTTATCGGATTCTTTTTCGAACGCCAGAACTCCTGCATAATGAAGCCCTTGAAAAAGCAGCGCAGGAACTAGGTGGGTGTGCCGAGGTGGATGAGTTATTGAACTTTATAAGAAGTTCCAAGCGCGGTGTGGTGAAACGCACTAAGAAAAGTTGATTGTATGAGCGTTGATCCAGATAAAATTGGCATTATTTCAGGTTCCGGGCAGTTTCCGCTGCTCTTTATCAAGGCTGCACAAAAGGCTGGCCGAAAGACTGTACTTATTGCTCATCGTAATGAAACATCTGAAGAATCTGCAGATGCAGCCGATGAGGTCTGCTGGTTAAAGCTTGGACAGTTGGGGAAATTACTTAAATTCTTTCATTCTAAAGGAGTGGGGGAAACAGTTTTTGTTGGCGCCATCACTAAAACCAGGATTTTTCGTGATATCATGCCCGATATTAAAGGGATGTCACTTTGGAATAAGATCGATGTCAAACAGGATGATGCCATCCTTCGAGCTGTTGCCGGTGTGATTGAAAAAGAAGGGATTAAGGTTCTTGAATCCACCTGCTATCTGCAGCACTTATTTTTTCCTAATGGAGTATTAACAAAAAAAAAGCCAGATAAAAATCAGCGCCTTGATATTGCTTTTGGCTGGAAGAATGCACGTGCAATCGGTGCCATGGATATAGGTCAGTGTGTGGTTGTTCGAAATCGTTCCGTGGTTGCAGTTGAAGCCATTGAAGGAACTGATGCTGCGATTGCAAGAGGTGGTGCGCTTGCAAAGGAACAGGCCGTGGTTGTAAAGGTGAAGAAACCTGGACAGGATTTTCGTTTTGACCTTCCTGCAACGGGCATTAAAACCATTGAAACCATTGCTTCTGTAAAAGGAGCAGTCTTGGCTGTTGAAGCAGGGCAATCACTTCTCTTTGACGCTAAATCCATGATAGCAGCTGCTGATAAGGCAGGTGTTGTAGTGGTTGGTGTCACCGAAAAACCCGATGGAACCCTTGATTACTAAATTTTTCGTGAAGAATCAGGAAATGTCGTAGGGTACAGTTTTTTTACACGTTCAATATGTTCGCAAAGTTCGGCATGAACAATGCGAGGCAAAAATGTAGTTCTATCTTTTCCATCTTTTCCAGAGCGATTCAATAACTGTCCCTGGCCAAAGTCAATATCCTGTATACGCAAACGAATACACTCCATTAGACGTATACCACTGCCATATATCAGTTTAGCCATTAAGAGATGAGTTCCTTTCATTTGTTCTAAAACCCTCTCCACTTCGTTTTCTGTAAGAACAGTGGGAGGATGACGCTTCCGTTTAGCTCGAATTGGTGCGATAGAACTATCAACAGGAGTTTGAATACATCACGATACAAAAAAACTAATGCGTTTAGCGCTTGTCTTTGGGTTGAGGCAACAACTTTCTTATGTTTTGTCAGGTGAGATAAAAAACTTTCAATTTCCCGACTGCCCATTTCGTTTGGGTGTCGCTTCTTGTCCTAAAAATAGACATATCGTAAAATCCACTGACAATAAGTTTTCTCAGTTGAACGGGCATAATGATAATATCGTAAAGTCTCACTAACTTGATCCGTTAACTTAGACTTTGGTTTAGGGGGGGCTATGTTGTATTGTTTTCAATGGTATGTGTGATAAGATCCAATCACATGGACCAAATGAAGGAAAAGTAATAAGTGGAAAAGAAGGCTAGATATAAGGTAATATGATGGACATTGTCCATGTATTAGCAATGTTATACATGTGAAATATCAACAATCGTATATACAATTAGGTTGACTTGTTTCAGGAAGTATATACAATATGACCATGGAATATGAATGGGATAAAAATAAGGCAAAAACTAATCAGGAATGGCATAAAGTCCCATTTGAAAGTGTTAATGATTTTTGCTGGGATGATGCTCTAATAGGAGAAGATACCAGAAAAGATTATCAAGAGATACGCTATAGGGCATTAGGCCCAATTGAAGATCGTCTTTATCTACTTGTATACACAATGCGCGAAGAAATTGTTCGGGTAATCAGTCTAAGGAAAGCAAACAAAAGGGAGTTTAATTATTATGTCACACAAATTGATTCCACCTACTGAGCAAGAAGATAAAACTATCACAAAAGCAGCATTAAGTGACTCAGACAATCTTCCTCTTACTGGCAATGAGTTATTAACAATGCGCCCAGCCAAGGCACGGGGATTCCAAAAATCCCCAACCAAAATACCAGTATCTATCCGTTTAACTCCCGATGTTGTAAATTTTTTTAAGTCACAGGGAAAAGGCTGGCAAACAAAAATTAATGCCATACTGAGTGATTATGCTCACAATCATTTATAAAAATGGCAACAGCTACTTTAAAAATTTTTCTGGCATTCGGTGACTCGAAAAGATTGAGAACTGTTGAACTATCCAACTGGACAGGAAAAGCAGTTGCCGGGCCAAGAAATGAATTTGACAAAGTATTAGAGCGTGAGGAGTCCTTAAGCGCAGGTGTTTATTTTCTCACAGGCATTGACCCAGAAAGCAACAAAAAAGCAATTTATATTGGCGAAGCAGAATGCGTCAAAGACAGAATTAAAAATCACCTTAGTAAAGATTTCTGGAATCATATAGCCTTCTTTATCAGTAAAGACGAAAATCTTACTAAAGCACATATCCGCTACTTAGAAGGCAGGTTAATTGAAATTGCTAGGTCTGCTGGTCGTTCAGTTGTAATGAATACCCAAGGCAGTGGTTCAAAGTTACCAGAGTCAGACAGAGAGGACATGGAGGTGTTTCTAAAGAAGATGCAACAAGTTCTTCCTATTCTTGGCATAGAAGCTTTTGTCCCTGCTGTATCAAAAGAACAAAGTGAAACTAAAAAAGATTTATTAACATGCAATATTAAAGAATTATCGGCCTCTGGTTATTTAACTCCAAATGGGCTAGTTGTTTTAGCGGGTTCACAGGCAGTTTTGCAGGAAAGACGTTCTGCTAAAAAATATCCCGCAGTCTTATCGCAAAGAAACAAATTAATCGAAGAGAGTGATTTGAAAAAAGACAGAGACAAATTAGTTTTTCAAAAAAATATAGAATTTTCAAGTCCAAGTGCAGCAGCAGCTGTGATTCATGGTGGTAGTGCAAATGGTCTCACTTCTTGGAGAAATAAGCATGGGGAAACATTAAAAGACCAAGAAAGAAAAAAATAAATATAAAAACTAAGTACGTGTAATTGTATAACAATCCTATGCACATGAAAAACAAGCAGCCCTGTTTTTCAGGCCAAATTCCGTGCAAATTTAAGTTTCTATCTTCGTATCACTTTGGTCGGAAATTCCGCTTGCTTCCAGTGATACGGGACGTTCTTCCCAAAAAAAACCATACAACGTTTGACGTTTAACGCGACTCGCTATATTCTTTTAATCATGATAAAGAATTTCAAATGCAAGCAAACACAAGCCCTTTACGAAGGAGAAAGCCCTAAGCAATTCAGAGCTTTTCTGAAGTGAGCAGAACGCAAACTCCAAATGCTTGACAGTGTGGCCGAACTGCTTGGCTTGCGATCTCCCACCGGTAACAGACTTGAAAAGCTAGGGGGAGACAGACAAGGGCAGCATAGTATAAGAATCAACAAATAATGTCCTGTATGCTTTGTATGGTCTGGCGAGCCTCGCGATGTAGAGATAACCGATTACCACTAGGAGGAACAGGTTATGAATAATAGGCGACCAATCCACCCCGGAGAAATCATCAAAGAAGAGTACCTTGAACCATTGAGTATGAGTGTTAACGCTCTGGCTATTGCCCTGCGTGTTCCAGCATCTAGGATCAATGATGTGGTAAGACAAAAGCGGGGTATCAGCATTGATACCGCTCTTCGGTTAGCTAGATACTTTAACACCACTGCACAATTTTGGATGAACCTCCAATTCAGTTATGAT
>DAOVZA010000358.1 GCA_030635405.1 Desulfocapsa sp. | reverse complement strand
ATCTTGAAGGTAGATTGCATTACTAAGCAGTTTTCGACCTATGTCGGGTGAGTCAGCAAGCAGATGATCGTGGTTGCCACCAATTACGATTTTGTGTTTATGGTTTAATGTCCCCAGGAAAGTGTTGAACCCTGCTACGTCTTGAGCCGTTCTGCACACGGACATATCTCCAGCAAAGATGAGAATATCAGCCATTGGGACTATAACCCGTTGGTGCAGCATATGGGTGTCACTGAAGGCTGTTATTTTCACGGCTGGGTTTCGTCGATGGAACGGATATCCATGGCTTCTGTTTTATTATTATTTTCAGGGTTTGCAACTATCTTGAACTCAAAAATATTATTGGAGTCTAAGAAAAGGTTATCGGAGCTTACACTTGATTTGGAACAGTGAAAAAATACGCTTTCTGCTTGAAGGCCATCCGGTTGTAGAGTGTAATAGCGCATGAAACCAAAGCCACGATCACTATTATAGTTTATTGGGAACCCACGATGCCAGCCTGAACCTTCATGTTGAATGGGCAGTAACCCGGGGATGAGAAATCCGGAAAGAAAACTGTCGGCCTCTTCCTTTAATTCACCACTCACATTATTAAAGGCGATTACTTCCACGCGACAGCCCATGTTCTGTAGTGCTTTGACCAATCGAATGAAGTCGCCGTCGCCTGTGAGAAGAAGGATTTTGTCAAGATTTCTCGCCTGGAGTAGGGCGTCGATGGCAAGATCCATGTCAGCGTTGGCTTTTGTGGTGAGAATGCCCTCATCATCAATAAAATGTTTAACAAATTTTTTGATAACCTTAAAACCGCATTGACGCAGGATATTGTGGTAGCGATACAGTTTGAGGCGATAATCCCGATCCTCCCGGGTGCGTTCTCCATCTTCTGCCAGATAACAATTGGCGCGGAGCATGGTGGAACCACCACGTGAGGCGAGATCCACCAGTATGTCATAGCGCATTCCATATCCACCACAGAGTCTGATATTCTCCGCGTCGACGTATATTCCGGTTTTTAATGTCATGGTATTTTACTGAAGTTTCCTGTAAAATTTAAAAGAGTTCAAGGCTTATTCCATGAAACTACCATACAGAGCAAGGTTTTTGGGAAATATTAGCATGATTTTAATGGTGGTGGCAGACAGGTTTCAGGGATTCTTTGGTCACCAGAGTAAACTATGATTACAAAAGTGCCTCAAAATGCTGTTTTATATGGGCCCCAGGCGAGTTTTGTTCAGCCAACCGGGAAAACAGTTCCGGGTGTTTCCCAAATGATGGCAGGTAAGATGATGTTTGCCACGGTGGTTGAGAGTCCGGGGCAGAATATGTTTACCCTCGAGACATCCGGAGGGATGCGATTAGATGTGCAGTCAAATGTAGCACTGACCAAAGGTGAACAGCTGCAATTTCAGGTGTTGAACACCAAACCTGTTCTGGAATTACAGAAAATCGATACCGGTGTTCCTGCTCAGGCTAGGCAATCCCTTGCTTTAGCTGGTGATGTGGTCAATGTGAAACCACTGCTTCAGGATCTACAGACGAGTTTGTTTGCGGCTGCAAAGGCTTTGCCAAAGGGTGAGACAACTTTCCAGCCATTCTCCCAACCATCTTCACAAATATCTTCACAAATATCTTCGCAAACAGCAGCTCCTGTATTGCAGAAAATGGATGCCACAGTCGTTGATCAGCTTATTCGTCAGGGCAATTACACGGTGAAAGCCACCGTTGTTGAAAACCTTGGTGACAATAAAGCTCTGGTTCAGATTGCGGGTAAAAACTATCAATTAAGTGGTTTGAGTAATGCACAACCCGGAGAAAGTAAGGTGCTCCAGTTACAGTCATTAAACGGAACACCAAGCTTTTTTCCAGTGGGTGAGAACGGTGTTGTGAATAAATCTCAGCCACTTCTTCTTACAACTCAAAATCAATCGTTGCCAGCTCTGGTGCGGGCTTTGCAATTGCCATTCTTTGCAGGCCTTGATTTGCTGCAGCCGGCACAGCAGCAAACACTGCATAATTTGCAGAGTTTGCAGCCGTCTCAGCTTCAAAAACCAGATGCAGGTCAGCTTTTAAAAACCAATCTGGAGCTACTCGGGACACGATCAGAAACACTGGTTGCCCAAGGGAAGGGGCAGGAAGCTGCAAATCAGCTGAAATCTGTTCTTGGTGAAGTTATCAGAATTTTTCAGGGGCAGGAAAGTATTACATCCGTTGCCAGTCGTTTGCTTGCAACTCTTGAGAGTAGTCAATTTGTGCAGACAAATCTGCAACAGGATAACACCATCCTCTTTCCTCTTCCCTTTTCTTTTCTGCAAAAGGGCTACCTTATGGTGGATCAGGAAGGAGGATCGCAAAGTGGAGATAAAGATGCTGAAGACAGCAGCTCCTGTACTCTTCATCTTGAGTTGGAAGGGCTTGGCGATGTTCGGGTCAGGTGTGTTCAGAGTAAGGATTCAGTCAGACTTGCCTTCTTTTTGGATTCTAAGGAAAAGGCAGAGTTTGTTGCAACTCATGAGGCTGATCTGAAAGAGAATATCAGTTCAGCTCCATTGCTGTCACTGAGTTTTGCAACGGGCGCCGGATCTCCTGCTGCTGAGTTGTTACAGCAGGTTTTAGGAGAGCAGCAGTCCCTTCTTAACACCAGTGCTTGAACTATACTGTGCCAGATAAGATTGATGCACTGCTTGGTCCTTTAAAGGGGTGGTGCTTGATGTTACTTACACCACTGTTTTTGAGCATTTTAGTCAACTCTTCTTCAGAATAGCTGCGTCCGTCTGGGTTGTTCACCAGCATATTCAGGGAAAACAATGCTGAGAATTCAGGCCCGTCCTTACTGTTGTCAAGAATGAAATCGTGGATAAGGATGGTTCCACCTGGTTCCATTGCTGCAACAGTTTTATCGATGATTTCCTGACAGGCTTTCGGGCCGTTGCTATGCAGAATGTGAGAGAGCCAGGCAACGTCGTATGGCCCTTCTGGAATAGCTCCTACGGTGATGTCACCACCTGCAAATCCTATTCGATCTTCTAGATGAAATTTTGAAACAGTTTCCGTGGCATAGACTTTTGTTGTCGGTCGATCATAAATAACTGCCTGCAATTCAGGGTTTGCGAGACAGAAGTGAATAGCGTAGGTTCCAGGGCCCCCTCCAAGATCAAGTAATCTGCGTTT
>DAOVZA010000040.1 GCA_030635405.1 Desulfocapsa sp. | reverse complement strand
TCCCTGACGAATAATGACCGGTTCGGCTACACCAAACTGATCAATTCTGTTTCTGATAATCTCAAGGGATTGTTCCACTGCATGGGTACGAATAAAATCAATTTCAGATTGTTTCAGGGTTACAGTAATTTTAGGAAATGATCCTTCTTTAGCGTCAACCTTTACGTTGATTTCCTGGAAACTGTCCTTCACAATTTTGTTTACAGTATCGACGGCTCCGGAGTTCGGAAGTGTAAAGAGGACAACTCCCGTATCTGATTTTGTGCGCACGGCACTGATCCCCTGATCTTTGAGCAGGTCTTTTAGCTCATTGGCTGCAAGCTCCAGTGAGTCTTCCTCTGCTTTGTCGAGGTTGACCTGAAGAACAAGATGCATACCACCCTGAAGATCAAGACCAAGACGCAAACCTTCTGGAGCCATGTATTTTTGCCACCAGTCGGGAGTGGAGTCATAGAAGGAGGGGATAATCGTTACAATGGAGAGCGCAATCAGAAAAATAAGCGCAGAGAGTTTCAGTTTTATTGACGTGTTCATTCAGTTTCCTGGAAGAAAAATATTACTCGTTGATTTTAGAAGATAATTTAATTGGATAAAGTTTAGCGATTATACTGTACTGCTTGAATCTTGCAAGGTTTCGTCGTTATTTTTTCTGTTAATGGCAGATGCATGACAGGCGGCGCCAAATCCATTGTCAATATTGACCACGGCAAGTCCGGGGGCGCAGCTATTAAGCATTCCTAAAAGGGCTGTAATTCCACCGAAACTAGTTCCATAGCCGATTGATGTTGGTACGGCAACCACAGGGCAACTGCACATTCCACTTACCACGCTTGGTAACGCGCCTTCCATGCCGGCAACCACGATAATAACTGACGCCGTGGCGATGGCTTCCTGTTGAGTAAATAGCCGATGAAGACCTGCAACGCCTGCATCATAGTGGGTTGTAACAGGGTTTCCCAATGCAAGTGCGGTGATCCTTGCCTCTTCTGCCACCGGGATGTCTGATGTTCCGGCACAAAGTATGAGGATGTTTCCTCGAGTGTGAACTGTATCAGGCTCCTGCATGTTGCATGAGAGCATTCTCGCCTGTTTATGCCAGGAAATTTCCGGAAGAGTTGTTGTGATTTGACCGGCCTTCTCAGGGGAAATACGGGTGGCAAGAAAGAGTGTTTGCTGGTGCAGAAATGTTTTCGCAATAGCTATTATCTGTTCACTGCTCTTTGATTCACCATAGATAACTTCAGGGATTCCTGTTCTAAGACTTCGATGATGGTCTATGCAAGCATCTTTTATGAATTCGCCAGGCATATGACGGAGCTTGTCTAAAGCATGCTCAACGGAACAGTCTCCCTGTTGTACTCCCAGAAGGAGTTTTTGTATGCTGTCTTGATTCATGTAACGCCAGTTTAAGGTGGAAAGTTGATGGTGAAAAGTTTAAAGTATCACGATAATAAAATAAGGTAAAGTTTTCGTATTTTTATAATCTATAATTCAAGGAGTTTTCGTAAATGAGTGATTCCGCACTTCCATCCTATATCCAATATTTACAGCAGGGAATCAGCTATCCGCATGCTGCTCCTGATGTCAGTCTGGTACAGACCCATATATCCTTCGTTCTGCTTGCAGGAGATTACGTTTATAAGTGGAAAAAACCTGTTGATTTCGGGTTTTTGAATTTTTCTACCCTGGAGAAAAGAAAGTACTATTGTGAACAGGAACTGCAGTTAAATCGTAGACTCTGTCCTGATCTCTATGAAGAGCTGGTCACTATTAATAAAAATGGAGAGAATTTTTCGCTAAACGGTGACGGTGAGGTTGTTGAGTACGGAATTAGAATGGCCAGAATGCCAGAAGAACAGATGATGGGCAAGGTGATGGCACAGGGCAAGCTGACTAAGGCACACCTTGATGATATCATCAATCAACTGGTTCCCTTTTATGAGGAAGCGGCCGGTGATGGAGAAATCAAGGATTTTGGAAAAGCCGATTCTGTTGCTGTGAATGTTCTTGAAAACTTCGACCAGACTGAAAATTTTGTTGATCAGGGAGCTGTAAGTAGAGCCCAGTTTGAAACAATTGTTAATTATTCTAAGGAGTTTTTGACTCATACTGATCGTTTTCAGGCAAGAATTGATGCGGGTAAAATCAGAGATTGCCATGGTGATATGCATTCTGCCAATATCTGCCTGTCGGATCCTGTATATATCTTTGATTGCATAGAGTTTAACGAGCGCTTTCGCTATACTGATGTGGCAGCAGACGTCGCCTTTCTTGCCATGGATCTTGATTTTCATGGAGAGGGTGAGCTTTCAGACTACTTCATAGCGCAGTTCGTCGCAAAATCAGCAGATCCTGAACTTATGGAGATGTTAAATTTCTATAAATGTTATCGAACCTATGTTCGAGCTAAAATTGCACTGTTCACTGCAAGCGATCCGGCTGTTGATGAAAAATCCAAAAGCAGCTTGATAGAACAGGCCAAGAAGCATTTCATTTTGGCTGAGAAGTATGCAACAGCCTGAAAATCTTCTCGTTGTCTTTTTTGGGATGATCGCCACCGGTAAAAGCTACCTTGCATCCGCCTGGGCAAATCAGTATGGTTTGCCCTACTATAATTCAGACAGAATCCGAAAAGAGTTGGCTGGTATTGTTCCTACGGCTTCTCAAAAGGAAGAGGTGGGTGGAGGAATTTATTCTCCTGAGTTCAGCAGGCGAACCTATGATGCGTTAATTGAAAAGGCTGCGTCTCATTTCAAAGCTGATACTCAGGCTTCAGTTATACTCGATGGATCTTATCAATCACTTGCCGAAAGAGATCTGTTACGAAAACAGTTGGCAGATCAGGCAAAAATAGTTTTTATACACTGTTTCTGTTCTGAAAAAGTAGTACAGGAACGTTTGGAGATACGGGCATCTGATCCCAATGCTGTGTCAGATGGAAACTGGAATATCTATTTGAGCCAGAAAGAACGGGCAAAACCGGTGCTTGATAGTGAACAGGTGATTGAAATAGACACCGATTCTCCTGTTGATGAGCTTGTAAAGAGAGTTACAGAAAAAATAAATCACTAAGGAAATTCTTAGTTAATATGATAGAGGAAAGGCATGGCAACACGAATATACATTTTACATTTTCCTAAAGAAACCAGTAGTGAACCTAATATCTATCAACTGGTTAAGCAGTATGACATAGAGTTTAATATTCTGAAAGCTGATATCCTTCCTCAGCGCGAAGGAGTTATGATTCTTGAGCTTAAGGGGCCACAGGAGAAGGTTAAAAAAGGCTTGGATTATCTAAAAACCTTTGGCGTGAAAGTAAAACGTCTTGCCGCAGCCATTAGAAGAGATGATGAGAAATGTTTTCAGTGTGGTGCATGCACCGGTATCTGTCCCGTGGGTGCATTGTATATTAAACGTCCATCCATGGAAGTTATCTTTGATGCCGATAAGTGTACCGGGTGTTCTCTCTGTGTTCCTATCTGCCCGGTAAGAGCGATGGAGGTATCGCCTTTTTCAGAAGAAGTTGCTGAGGCAGCAGAAAAGAGTGTTACTTGATGATGGTGGTATTTTAACGTGAAAGTATGGGTGGATGCGGATGCGTGTCCTGTGGTTATTAAAGAGATTCTCTTTAAAGCAGCTGAACGCACTGGAATACATGTTACCCTTGTTGCAAACCAGCCAATGCAAACACCACCTTCTTCCCGTGTTTCGTTTGTCCTTGTTGGAGCAGGGCCAGACATTGCCGATAAAGAAATTGTAAAGCGGCTTGATGCTGGTGATCTGGTTATTACAGCAGATATTCCATTGGCATCGGATGTTATTGAAAAGGGTGGTCATGCGCTGAATCCGCGTGGCGAATTATACAGTGTTGATAATATCGGCTCACGTCTCAGCATGAGAAATTTTATGGATGAGCTTCGTGCGGATGGAATAGATACTGGTGGGCCAGCAGCTCTTGGCCATGGAGACAGGCAGGCTTTTGCTAATCAGCTTGATAAATTTCTGGTAGGGGCAGTTGTTATAAAATCTAAACGTCGAAAAGCTACCCCACCTCCCTGGTAGTTTCAAAAAAGAATAAAAAACGGATGTGAATAATTTGCAAAATAGAAAAAAATTTAAAAATCCCCCTAAAAGGTTTCAGCCAAAAGGACTTCCTGTTCTTTATGAAGACCATGATATTATAGTCGTGGATAAGAGAAGTGGTCTTCTCACCGTGAGTAATGGAAGGGATAAAGAAAATACAGCCTACTATAAGTTGACGGATTATGTCCGCAAGGGGAATAAAAAATCGAATAGCAGGATATTTATTGTACATCGCCTCGATAAAGACACTTCGGGTGTAATTGTTTTTGCTAAGAATGAAAAGGCTAAGCGTATCCTTCAGGATCAATGGCAAACATTTACCAAAAAATATTCTGCTGTGATTAATGGAAGATTGACAGAAAAAGAAGGAATCATTACTTCCTATCTGGCAGAAAACAGCATCCATAAAATGTATTCTGTGAAAGATCCCGAGAAAGGGAAATTTGCAAAAACAGGTTATAAAGTTTTAAAGGAATCTGAAAAGTACAGCTTGCTTGAAGTTGATCTGTTGACTGGTCGTAAAAACCAGATTCGTGTGCATTTTGCTGAAAATGGTCATCCCGTCGCCGGGGATAAAAAGTATGGTGGAAAGGATAAAAACATTAAGCGATTAACGCTCCATGCGGCGTCCCTTAATCTGATCCATCCCGTGACCAATGTTGAAATGACATTTGAAGCAAGGGTTCCCGGTTATTTTTATTCTCTGGTTTCTTCACGTGTCTGAACAACAGATTAATAATCCTCTTCACGGAGTGACGCTTGAGGAAATGATAACCACGTTGGTTGAATGGTACGGCTGGGAAAAGTTAGGGAAATGGATTCCCATCAAATGCTTTAATAATAACCCATCTGTGAAATCCAGTCTTAAGTTTTTACGCAAGACACCTTGGGCTCGAACGAAAGTTGAAAATCTTTATCTTGTTACTCTTAAAAAAAAGCAGGCAAGGCAATTAAAAAAATAATTGTCGGGATTGTTTTTGCATCTCTCGTGCTTATCCTCTCTTCAGTGATAATAGATCTCATGTTTAATCGCTGCTTTTTTCTTTACTGAAGATGATAGCAGAATCTGATATGAAAAAATTCAATTAGGAGAAGTACAATGGCTGGATGTCCAAGTTGCGGTAGCGCAGATAAAGATGGCAAACAGGGAGGCCCGTTTTCGACAGGTCGTGAACTTGTTGAATTTGTTTACAATGCACATGGCGGCACTGTGAGAGATAATTTAATAGATGATGGTGGTTACGAAACAACCTGTCAGGGGTGTAATGCTAAATTCACCCTGACGACCTTTGTAGGAAAATGTCCAGAATGTGGCGGGGTGCATGCAATAGCTCCGGTTCATAGAAGTGCAGAGCATATTCAGTTTGCAGGAAAAGACTTCACCATCTAACCACTATTTTTGCAGTTTCTTATTTCTGTAAGGGTGGAGCCATTGCTGCTTCATCCTTATCAGAACCAAACAGTGTCCAATCCGGTAAAAGTGTATCTTTAAACCAGGCAGAAAGGTGAAATCCTGGAGGATCACCAGCTTCAAGACGTTTTAAAAGTTTTATCGCCTTAGGAGTAATGGTTGCATCCGGATAGGTACTTATAAGGTAGTTAAGGCGAGTTTGAGCCTCTTCATATTTCTCAGTTCTGAGATAGAATTCCACCACAAAGTATTCATGGTTTACCAGAAATTCATTTGCAGCACGTATTCTTCCCTTGGCCTCATTGGTATAGGGAGAGTTCGGAAAAGCGCGGAGAAGTTTTGAGAATTCTCTGATGGCGTTATCGGCACCATTGGTGTCACGGTCAATACGATCAATCTGTTGGTAGTGGGACATGGCAATCTGGTACATTACATAAGGGATTGCCTCATTCGTAGGATGACGCTCTTCAAACTCATGGTAGAGCATGAGTGCTTCCTGATAGTTCTCGAGATAGTAGTTGCTGTCCGCTCCTTTGAGCTGGGCAAGCATTGCTTCAGGGCTGAAGGGGTAGTAATCCAGAATCTCGTCAAAAGATTTTCGGGCCTTGTAATATTTTCCATTGGAAAATTCATCCATTCCCTTTCCAGCCAATGTTTGTGCAGAAAGCCGAATATCTTTTTCTTCATCATCACCGAAGAGTGAACTGATTTTGGCACAGCCTCCAAGGGATAAGAGCAATGTACTTATCAGTATAAAATTAATGGAAAACTGTATCGGCGATGATGGTCGGAAACGTTTATTAAAGCAGGAAATCATATAAATAGACTCAGCTGAGATTGGTGAGATATTGCTCGGCGGCAAGCACTGCAGTGGCACCTTCCCCTGCTGCATTAATGACCTGCCGGACTTCTTTACTACGAATATCGCCAGCAGCCATGACTCCGGTTACTGCTGTTCGGGTTTCAAGGTCCGTGGGGATAAATCCGCCATTGTCTGCTTTTAAGATGTCAAGGGGCAGCATTTCGTTATTGGGCAGTACGCCAATGAGCACAAAGACCCCATCTACCTTCAATGTGGATTTTTTGCCGTCATTGTCAACAAGTTGGAGCTCTTCGACACCTTCTGTTCCTGAAATTTCTGTTACGTTACTATTCCAGATAAAATCAAGTTTCGGGTTTGCAAAAGCTTTTTCCTGAACAACTTTTGTGGCACGCAATTCATCACGGCGATGGATAAGAGTAACATGGTCAGCAAATTTGGTTAAGTGCGATGCTTCCTGCACGGCGGTGTTGCCACCTCCAATTACTGCCACTTTCATATTGCGATAAAATGGAGCATCACAGGTGGCGCAATAGGAGACACCTTTTCCTGAAAGTTCTTTTTCTCCAGGGACACCTAGGGGGCGCGGGTGGGCGCCAGTACAAATGATCAATGTGTCACAGGTAAGTGGTGGGCCATCTTCAAGTTCAAGATGTTTTATCGTTTTTGTGAGATCCATGGAAACAACATTGCCAAACATGGAATTCAGTTCAAAACGTTTAGCCTGTGCCATCATTTTCTCGGCAAGATCAAACCCGGAAATACCATCTGGAAAGCCAGGGTAGTTGTCAATCCAGTCAGTAAGAAGTACCTGACCGCCTTCTGCACCCTTCTCTATAAGAAGATGGTCTGTTCTGGCTCTTGCTGCATATAGTCCTGCGGTTAGTCCAGCAGGGCCAGCACCTAATATGATAAGCTTGTAATGAGTTTTTGTCATGAAGGACTAAGTATTGAGAGAATGAGGAAATTACCTGCGCTTTCTGTGAAAGAATTGTCAGAACGCACAGGTGATTTAATTTTTTATAAAGCTTTATCGATAAGCTCGATAAGCTGAGCTTTTCCTACGGCACCAGTTACCTGATCGACTTTCTCTCCACTCTTAAAAAGAATCAGAGTAGGGATGGCACGAATACCAAATTTACCAGGAGTTTCAGGGTTGTCATCAACATTCATTTTAACGATGGTGACCTTTCCTTCGTATTCAACGGCAAGGGCTTCAACAACGGGACCAATGGCTTTACAAGGACCACACCAAGGGGCCCAGAAATCAACGAGACAAGGGGTGTCGGAACCGGTTACTGATGCAAAATCGGCATCACTTACATCTTTTACGTTATCACTGGCCATTTTGTTTCTCCAATCTGGATAGGATTCTTGAGCATATTAAGCTCGGAACATTAAGGAATATTTTTACATTAACCTTATTATTGTACCCTCTGCCGTTTTTCATGACAAGAAAAATATGAGCAGTTACCGGGCAGGTTATTATCTTGTTGCAGCATACAATGTGTATAAACGATAAAAGGTCAAGGTGGGAAGGAAGCCGTTTGACAGTTTTTTACAAGTCATGGTATGTTCCCTTGTTCAAAAGGATTGAGTCTTCTCGGTGCAAATAGAGAAGCCGATAGGATATATAAAATAAGAACGGAGTAAAAATGAATACTACTGTTTCCAGTAAGATGTTTGAAATGGCAAAGAAAGTAATTCCTGGTGGAGTTAACAGTCCAGTGCGGGCCTGTCGCTCGGTTGGTTGTGATCCTATCTTTATTCAAAAAGCCAAGGGTTCGAAAGTATATGATGTAGATGGAAATGAGTACATAGATTTTGTCTGTTCATGGGGCCCTATGATACATGGTCATGCACCCGATGAAATTGTTGAAGCAATAAAAGAGACTGTGGGGGACTCCACCTCTTTTGGTGCGCCAACCACAAAAGAAATGGCACTGGCTTCCATGGTGGTTGAAGCTGTTCCATCCATCGAAAAGGTTCGTTTCGTAAACTCCGGCACAGAGGCCACAATGAGTGCGGTACGTCTTGCCAGGGGCTATACTGGTAAAGATGTCATTGTGAAATTTGATGGCTGTTATCATGGTCACGCTGATTCTTTTTTGATCAAAGCTGGTTCAGGTGTGATAACGCTTGGCATTCCTGGGAGTCCTGGAGTTCCTCAAGACATAGTGAAGAATACAATTTCAATTCCTTACAATGATGATGAAATTCTTGAGCAGACTTTGAGAGCTAAAGCCGATACGATTGCCTGTGTGATTGTTGAACCTGTTGCAGGAAATATGGGCTGTGTTCCGCCATCAAAGACATTTCTACAGAAGTTGAGAGAACTCACCGCAGAGCTTGGTATAGTTCTTATCTTTGATGAAGTGATTACTGGTTTTCGTCTGGCCTATGGCGGGGCTCAGGAATATTATAATATCATGCCTGATCTTACCTGCCTTGGGAAAATTATTGGTGGTGGACTGCCAGTTGGAGCATATGGCGGAAAGGCTGAGATTATGGATCAGATTGCACCAGATGGCCCAGTGTATCAGGCCGGAACACTTTCAGGAAATCCACTGGCGATGGCTGCTGGAATAGCCAACTTGAAATTGTTGAGTCGGGAAAATTTCTATAAAGAGCTAAATGAAAAAGCAGAATCCTTTGCTGATGGTTTGAATAAAGTCGCAGAAGCTACCGGGATTCCAGTCACTTTAAATCGGGTTGGTTCACTGATGACAGGATTCTTTACAGACAGTCCGGTTACCGATTTTAATTCAGCAATGAAATCAGATGCAAATCGCTACGGAGTGCATTACAGGCAAATGTTAAGTAAAGGAATTTATTTGGCTCCGTCACAGTTTGAAGTTGCATTTATCTCCGCGGCCCATGGTGAAAAAGACCTCGAAAAATGTTTAAAAATGACTGAATGGTCATTCAAAAAACTGGCCTGAAAGTGAAAAAAATCGTTGACTTTGGTAGGTAGGCATGATAACAAAAATGACTGATTGTCATATGGTTTTCAGACTCTTGATAGGTGGCAGTCAAAATGGCTAAAAAATTAAGTACCGAGATGGTAGATTTGCTCGGGAATTATGGGCATATTGGTTTTACTTTTGTGGCCGCAATTTTTATAGGCCTTGGGGGCGGTATCTATCTGGATGAACATTTCTTTGATGGAAGCACTTCACCCTGGTTTACATTTATTGGCTTGGCCTTTGGGATATTCGCTGGCTTTAAAAGTCTCTTTGATATTTTACAGACTCCAGCGGCTAAATCAACGGACGAGGACTCGGAAGGTTGACATACTGTGCTTGATATTTCTCTAAAACAGGTACAGGCGTTGAGTGTTGCATTTCTTGCGGTACTGATAGCAGGAGCATGGTTGATAATGTCATGGTCTTTTGCTCAATCGGTACTTATTGGCGGTGTGATATCCATTGCGAGTTTTTTTTCAGGACATAGAGACATCGATTCTTTTCTGAAGACCTTTGAACCTCCTAAAGAGGGTGAGGAAAAAGAGAAGAAGGGAAGTGGAAAGTCCGTTTATATCGTTAAATTTTGGCTCCGGCTTGCTTTAATTGCTGTGATCCTACTGTTCTTTATAAGGAGCGGTAAGGCTAACGTGATTGGATTGCTTCTGGGGCTATCAACTGTAGTTTTTGCCATTATTCTGACGACGCTCAGTGTGGCAGGGCGCTACTTTTTAAGAAGGAAGGGGTAAGAGGGAGAGTTATGGAACATCCGATACTATTTATTTCACTGATTTTGGAGAAATTAGGGCTGCCGATTCCACATGGTCCCGTTGGACACACATTTCTGGAACAGCTTTGTGCACCATATATGACCTATACATGGTTCGTTATGGCTTTTCTGGTAATAGTTGGCAAGCTGACTCTCAGTAACATTG
>DAOVZA010000171.1 GCA_030635405.1 Desulfocapsa sp. | reverse complement strand
TGTTTTTAAGGGAGAGAAGAGGTGTGTTTCCTATTGAATCCGTTGCAGATTTTATCATGATGAATCTCCTTTTCTTCCGGAATAGAGAAGTTCCGGACGTTTGAGTATCACTCGGGTGTCGGGTGGGACAGATTCGGTAAGCCAGATATTACCACCAACAACGGTTCGCTCGCCAATGACTGTGTCGCCGCCAAGAATAGTTGAGTTGGCATAAATAATAACATCGTCTTCTATGGTGGGATGACGTTTCACATTTTGTAATGATTTACCTGCATCTTTTTGCAGGGATAATGCTCCAAGGGTGACTCCCTGGTATAGGCGAACATTTGATCCGATGATTGTTGTTTCACCGATAACAACTCCAGTTCCATGGTCAATGAAAAATCCTGGATCTATGGTTGCTCCCGGATGAATGTCTATACCGGTCAGGCTGTGAGCATGCTCGGTCATAATTCGAGGTATTATGGGGACCTGACGGATGTACAGCTCATGAGCCATCCGGTAAATTGAGGTGGCTAGCAATCCCGGATAACAAAATATTACCTCATCGGGACTTGTTGTAGCCGGATCTCCTGCAAGAGTTGCCCTGATATCAGTGGAGAGCAGAGCGGAGATTCCTGGCAGGCTTTCAATAAACGACAATGCCATACGGTGCCCTCTGCTTTCGCATTGGGTACAGGAAAGATCAGAGCGCCTGCAATCATGGCGAATGGCCATGATAATTTCTCTGGACAGCTTTTCATAGAGTTCTGTGGTTTCTTTCCCGAGATAATATTCCAGATTAGAACCATGCAGTTTGGTTTTAGTGAAATATCCCGGGAAAAGAATCTGCCTGACCTGATAAATAATATCGATGATTGCAGTGTGTGAGGGAATGGGAACCGGCCCTACATGATCAAAGCAATCTTCAGTTTGCCAGGCGGCAACCAACGTATCCACAACTGGAGGTAACTTGTTATGGAGACCTCCGGTGGCATCAATCTCTTGATCACAATGTTCCGGGATGTGAATATCGTTGCTTGCCATTTTATTTTCCTTACTCTTTGGGCATTTCTGATTTCATTTCTTTTCTGATCTCATTGATTGCTTCAGTTAAGGGCATGCCATTGTTGAGTTTAGCCTGAGGGTTGACTGTGAATAGTTCTTCCCATGCAGCGATGGCCTCTTCAGGTTTGTTGAAATCATAGAGGAGGACAATGCCTTTATTGAGGCGTGAAGGCTCATGTTTCGGGTTGACGGCATATGCCTTATTGAAAGCTTCAATGGCTTTTTCAGGCTGTTTGTTTCTTCTGTACATAACACCAAGATCAGTCCAGACATCCGCATTGCTAGGATCCAGTTCAATGGATCGATTGTATGCCTTAATGGCCATTTCTACTTTGTCGGAATCATAATAGAGGTGGGCAAGTTGAGTCCATGCCGTAAGGCTGTCAGGATTGGCTGTTACCTCAGCTTCGTAGCTGGCAATAGCTTCAGCTGTCTGCTTATTTATCTGCTGGGAATTGTCTGGTGCCTGTGTCTGTTGTGTCTGGCTGGAGCTTACAGTTTGAGTTGAAGGTGCAAGTTTAAAGACGGCGAATACGGCACCAGCAATGAATCCTACGACAAACCCAATTAACAGGGCGTAAATGAGAGTTTCTTTTTTTACCATATTGCTTTTTTCAGACATTGATAGTGGTTCCTTTAAGTTGATTGGTGAGAGTTGTGAAATACTATACTATTAGGAAAAGTATAGGCAGAATAATGTATCTGTCAAACTCTAACTTTGTGGTATCCAGTGGTGGGTGTTTTTCGAGAAGGAAAGGGGTGCCTGAATGACTATTTTATGCTATACAGGGTAGTTTTGTCAGCTGTGCAGATTTCTACAGATTTAATAAAAAAAGGTGATATCCTGATTAATCAGAATATCACCTTTTGAAAAACTGGAGGCGGCGAGCGGATTTGAACCGCTGAATCATGGTTTTGCAGACCAGTGCCTTAGCCGCTTGGCTACGCCGCCGTATATGCCCTTGCAGGCATGAGCAACACTTTATACCACAGTTTGTGTTTTTAACAAGAGGAAAATGGCTATGGATATTGAAACATTGGTACAACGCAACAAGGATGATCTGGCCGGGCTGGAGCAACACCTTGGGTATCGTTTTACCGACCTGCGCCTGTTACAAAAAGCATTGATTCATTCGTCATTTGCTTTTGAACAGGCGCAGATTGATAAAAATAACGAAATTCTTGAATTTTTAGGTGATGCTGTGCTCGATCTTGTTATCGGGCATACTCTCTGCAAACGCTTCCCTGAGATGCGTGAAGGAGAGTTGACAAGATTACGATCTTCTCTTGTAAACGAAACCCATCTGGCAGGCATGGCAAGAGCTTTGCAACTCGGAGAGTATCTCTGTTTGGGGAAAGGTGAGGACGCATCCAATGGTCGCAACAAATCTTCAATTTTGTCCTGTGCCTATGAGGCTGTTATCGGGGCAATCCTTGAAGATAGTGATTATGTCACAGTGGAAGCAGTTATCACTAGATTTTTTGTTCCCGATATGGGAACCAAGAAAGAAGAGTTGTTAATGGCCGATGCTAAAAGTCGCTTGCAGGAGGCCTTGCAGGAGAAATTCAATGAAGCTCCTTCCTATCGGATAGATCAGGAAGAGGGGCCATCACATCAGAAGATTTTTACGGTATCTGTTGTTTTTAGAGAAGAAGCCCTTGGATGTGGGACAGGAGGCTCTAAAAAGGAAGCAGAGCAAAGAGCAGCGTCGGCAACTCTTGGAAAATTAGATGATGTTATCAGGAAATTTTCAGTGTAAGTCAGTATGTCTTTGGTAATTCCAATTTTTATTCCTCATCAGGGTTGTCCGCAAAATTGTCTTTTCTGCAACCAGATTTCCATCAGTGGGAAAGGGGCTCAAAAGGAAGAAGATGCAGTGCTGGTTTGTAATACCGTAACTGAATGGCTTGGATTCTCAAAGAAACATTCTGATGTTCAGGTGGCATTTTATGGCGGATCTTTTACCTGTTTACCTCAAATAAGACAGCGGGCTTTGCTGGGTGCGGTGCAACCTTTCTTAAAAAACGCTGAGGTGGACTCAATCAGGCTTTCAACTCGCCCGGATTGTATTGATGAAAGTATTTGTGAGTTTTTACTGGAATGTGGAGTGAAGACGGTTGAGCTTGGGGTACAGTCTCTTGATGACAAAGTGCTTAGCGCTGCTGATCGAGGCCATACCAGTGAAGATTCAAGGCGTGCCATAAAAATTATACAGCAAAAGGGTTTGGAGCTTGGGGTTCAGCTTATGCCAGGTTTACCTCTTGAAAAAACTCGTTCTTTTTTAGCAACTCTACAGTCAGTTATTGATTGTAAACCCGACTTTGTTCGGATATATCCCACATTGGTAATCAATGGCTCGGGTCTGGCCAGTGAATATAAAAAGGGAAACTATATTCCACTGACCATGAATCAGGCCATCGCTTTGAGTTGTATTGCGAAAACAAGACTTGAGCAGGCCGGAATAAAAATTATGCGACTAGGGCTGCAGGCATCGGAAACACTTGAGGCAGAACTTATTGCCGGCCCCTATCACCCAGCATTTGGCGAATTTGTGGCTGCACGGCAATGGTTTAAACGTGTGAGACCATTACTGGCTGAATGTCCATCTGATAAACAGCTTCATCTGCAAATTTCTCACCGGGATATTTCAGCATTTGTCGGCCCTAAACGAGCAAATATAAAACGTCTGCAGCAGTTGGGGCTGGAAGAACGATTGAAACTTACAACGGATAAAACAATGAAACGAGGCACAATGAACTATGTTATCAATTAATCATCTTGATATCCGTTACGGAGACAAGCATCTCTTCAAGGATCTTTCCATTCAGGTCACCGAAGGAAAACGAATTGGATTGATGGGAGTAAATGGCGCTGGAAAATCAACACTTCTCAAAATAATGGCTGGTGTCAGTGAGTGTGATGATGGTGTCCTGAGCCGTTCAAAATATTTCACAGTGGCTTATTTGCCGCAGGAATCAAGCGCCCTTGTTTCTGGTCAGACATTGTATCAGGAAGCAGAAAGTGCCTTTGCAGAATTACTTGAATTGCAAAAAGAAGTGGATGCTATCAACGAAGGCCTTGCTGGCGTCGATCCGCAATCGGAAGAGTTCTCAAGGATGCTTGAACGTCAGGGAGATATACAGCATCGTCTTGAAGGAAGCGGCATTTATACCATGCGGGCACGGATCGAAAAAATCCTTCTTGGGTTAGGCTTTAATCAAAGCGATATGGATAAACCGGCATCTTCCTTTTCCGGTGGCTGGATTATGCGTCTGATGCTTGCCAAAATGCTTCTTGCTGCACCTTCACTTTTACTGCTTGATGAACCAACAAACCATCTTGATTTGACCTCTCTTACCTGGGTGGAAGATTTCCTGCGTTCCTATAACGGAGCCATGGTGATTATCTCTCATGACCGAACCTTTCTCGACAAAGTAACGACAAATACCTGGGAGTTAAGTCTTGGAAAACTCTCGATATACAAGGGGAATTACTCCTACTACGAAAAAGAGAAGGTGGAGCGGAAAACCATTGAGAAAGCTGCCTATGATAATCAGCAGGCACAGATCAAACAGAGTATGCAGTTTATTCAGCGATTCCGTGCTAAATCCACCAAGGCAAAACAGGTTCAGAGCCGGGTTAAGCAACTTGAAAAGATGGTCCTTCTTGAGATTGGTGAGGAAGACAGACAGATTCGTTTCAGTTTTCCACCTGCACCAGATTCCGGGCGGGATGTCCTTACGGTTGAAAACCTCTGTAAAGGCTTTGATGATAAAGAGGTTTTTAACGATGTGAGCTTTCAATTTCAACGTGGCGATAAAGTGGCTGTGGTTGGGGTGAATGGGGCCGGTAAATCCACCCTTGTTAAAATTATTGCAGGGGAGATTGCGTCAGATTCCGGCAATGTAAAGCTTGGCCATAATGTGCAACTTTCCTATTTCGGTCAGCATCAGGCCCAGGAGCTGACTCCAACTCTTACGGCACTTGAAACTCTTTCGCTCTCTGTGAAAGATATGCCAATTACCCGGATACGTTCGCTGCTTGGTACCTTTTTGTTTCGGGGTGAAGAGGTTGATAAAAAGGTCTCTGTCTTGTCAGGAGGCGAAAAAAGCCGCCTGGCGTTGGCTAAAATGATAGCATCACCTGCAAACTGTATGCTGCTTGATGAACCGACAAATCATCTGGATATAAGCTCGCAGGAAGTTTTGCAGGAGGCAATGTCTCAGTATGACGGCTTTATCCTGGTGGTCTCTCATAACCGTTTCTTTCTTGATAGCTTTGTTAACAAGGTGGCGGAGGTTAGAGATGGAAAGTTAACTGTGTATGAGGGAAATATCAGTGATTATCTGCTGAAAATTGAGGCAGAGGCTGAAAAGCGCAGTGGAAAACAGAACAAAGTTAAGATTACAAAACCATCAACTGTTTCGAAAAGCTCTAAAGTACAACTTTCC
>DAOVZA010000292.1 GCA_030635405.1 Desulfocapsa sp. | reverse complement strand
CCAAGCTGTGGCAGTATGGAATCAAACTGAGAGTAGGTGCCGCCATACAAATTGTTGGCCGCCACAATCTCATCACCCGCCTGACAGATATTGATGATACTATAGAAGATGGCGGATGTGCCAGAAGCAAGAGCAAGAGAGGCTGCTCCTCCTTCAAGCTGGGCCATACGTTCTTCAAGAACGGCCTGAGTAGGATTACCGATTCGGGTATAAATATTACCAAGCTCTTTTAAAGCAAAAAGGTTGGCAGCGTGTTCGGTGTCTTTAAAATGATAGGATGCGGTGCGATAAACGGGTGTTCCGCAGGAAAGAGTATCGCTGTCAATTTTGCGTCCACTGTGGAGTGCTGCTGTTTCAAATTTCATATTTTCCTCTTGTTATGGTCGTTTGCTTAGAAACAGTATCATTTATGTAAAAAACTGCACCTGAATTATGAAGAAGACTTCTTAATCGCAAATAAATATACCACGATGTGGTTGTTTGTGCCTGACATATTTAATCAATGAAAAAAACAGAAAAATAGAGCTTTTAAGAATAGAACGATTTATCTTTTAGTTAAAGGATTTCCTGAATTGCTAATCTGCTGAATTCTACTATATGTTGTAGATAGTTCTTGCATGGTACCATAAGTATGGTATGTATCCCTATCAAACACTGACCGACCAAAACAACCCAAACAGGCTGTTTTAGCCTGACCTTTTTAACTATCATTTATTATCAGTCCTTTCAGCCATTGCTGGCCGATTATTCCATTTTCAAGAGGAAAATATGACCCCTGACGTAACCAAAAAAGAGTTGACCAAAACAGCAGAAACCGTTCTTTCAAGACGCTACTATCTGAAAGATGAAGCAGGAGAGGTTGCTGAAACCTGGGAAACACTTTGTAAAAGGGTGAGTAGTGCAGTAGCTGAAGTGGATAAGGAGAGTAAACAGTTTGAGGCCTTGCGTGAGTCCTATTTCCGTATGATGTACCACCTTGACTTTCTTCCTAATTCACCCTGTCTCATGAATGCAGGAACTGATATCGGGCAGCTTTCTGCCTGTTTTGTTTTGCCCATCGAAGACTCCATGGATGGAATTTTTACAGCCATTCGCAATGGTGCGCTTGTTCATAAAACCGGTGGTGGTACAGGGTATTCTTTTTCAAGACTTCGTTCAAGAAATGCTTCTGTTCGCTCAACTCAGGGCGTGGCGTCCGGTCCGCTTTCCTTTGCTGCTGTCTTTGATGCAGCCACCGAGACCATCAAACAGGGTGGTAAAAGACGTGGTGCCAATATGGGTGTACTTCGCATTGATCATCCGGATATTATGGATTTTATCAGTGCGAAAGAAAGTCAGGATAAGTTCAATAACTTTAATTTCAGTGTGGCCATAACCGACGATTTTATGACTGCTGTGGAGGAAGATGAGGCATACACCCTAATTGAACCTTCCACTGGTCAGGAAGCCGGAGAACTCAATGCCAAGGCTGTATTTGAGAAGATTATTGATCTGGCCTGGCATAATGGCGAACCTGGTGTTCTGTTTATCGATGCTGCTAATCGGGATAATATGACTCCACAGCTTGGTGATTTTGAAGCAACAAATCCCTGTGGCGAGCAGTGGTTGCTGCCCTACGAATCCTGTAATCTTGGATCTTTGAATCTCAATAATTTTGTAAAGGATGGTAAGGTTGATTATAAGCGAATGGAACAGGTTGTACGAGTGGCCACTTCTTTTCTTGATAGTGTGATTGACTGTAATCGTTTTCCCATTCCAGAAATCGAAGAGATGACCCTTAAAACCAGGAAAATTGGTATGGGTATCATGGGACTTCATGATTTACTGATTCAGCTTGGAATTCCCTATGGAAGTGAGGAAGGACGCGCTCAGGCAGCAGAAATAATGAATTTTGTGCGTGCAAAATCTGAAGAACGCTCTGTAGAACTGGTCACTGAGAAAGGTGCTTTTCCCGCCTACGACGAAGAATATTGCGATTTTCCGGCAAGAAGAAATGCAGCGCTGACTTCGATTCAGCCCACTGGTACTGTATCAATGATTGCCAATTGTGCCTCCGGTTGTGAACCCTATTTTTCCATCGTTATGATTAAAAATGTGATGGATGGAGACAGGTTAATTCTCGTTAACAAACATTTTGAGCAAGTTGCCAGAAGAGAGGGATTCTATTCAGAGGAACTAATGGCAAAAGTTGCAGATTCCGGCACAGTTATCGGGCACGATGAAATCCCTGAACAGTGGCAGGATGTTTTTCGTACGGCTCAGGATGTAACACCTGAAGATCACATACAGATGCAGGGGATTTTACAAAACAATGGTGTTGATTCTTCCATCTCTAAAACCATTAATTTACCCAATAATGCCACTCGTGCAGAAGTTGAACTCTCATATGTCATGGGCTATAAACTTGGCTGCAAGGGACTCACTGTTTACCGGGATGGATCACGGGATCAGCAGGTTTTAAATACAAAAGAAAGATCAGAGGCTGAGCAGAAGACAGCACTTGTGTCAACGGCTGGTGTGAAAAAAATGCTTCCGGACACATTAAGTGCCAAGCGCTACCGGGTGAAAGATCAGGATCAAAAATCTGTGTATATCATTGTCTGTTTTGATGAGCAGGAGCAGCCAATGGAGGTTTTTGCTAAATTCCCCTTTGATAATCGTGTTGATCTAAAAGATAAATCAACCATGTGGACAACAACCTGTCGTTTGGTTTCCCTGGCACTTCGTTTTAATATTCCAGCCTCTGAAATCATCAAACAATTGGATCGCTCAAGTGGACATATGCTTGACCTTCCTGCCCAGTTGAGTAAATCGTTTAAATCATTTATGGACGGAACTCAACTTGGCTCTGCCTCCAATTTTCCCGAGTGTGCGGGGTCGCTGGTATTTAGCGAAGGTTGTGAGACATGTCATGAATGCGGCTACAGTAAATGCAGTTAATTGGATGATTTTTTCAAGTAACGTATGAAAAAGGATTGAGATATAATGGGTAAGATAGGAAGAAACGAGCAGTGTCCCTGCGGCAGCGGTAAAAAATTTAAACACTGTTGTCTGCCTAAGGAGCAGGCCGGGATGGTGCAAAATAATCCCGAAACGGAGTTTAAAATCTCTCTTGTAAACGAGATTGAAGATATCGTAAGTGTGGCCGTAGAGAAGAAACAGAAGATTAAAGAACTTGGAGTCTTCATTCTTTTAGCTACAGTGGAAGGGGATGCCTGGCTGCTTGAAATAACTGATTCTGATGCTGTGCAGCTTGCAAAGGCTGGAGAGTCACTTAAAATTCCGATAGATGAGAACTCAGATACAATCGAGATTAACTGGAGTCATACCTTTGATCTTAGTAATAAAGAGCTTGAACTCACCTCTTACCTTGATAGATCAAAGAGCGTGATGGAAAGCTATCCGGTCAAAGAGATCAGTGCCTCCATCAAAAGAATCAAAAAGAGATTTCCAAGTGATGTTCTGGAGCAGGTTCATGTGAACGCCGAAGATCACGTACCTTCAGCCTGATATCTTTCTTTGAAGTTTGCAGTTCGAATAGTCCCCGTGATTCTCATTATGGGGACTATTTTTTTTCTTTCTCACCAAAGTGGTGACAGTTTAGATCTTCCTTCTTTTCCGGGAGCGGATAAATTTGCTCATATGATAGCTTATGGGGGGCTGGCTCTTACAGTTCTCTGGCTTTTTGGAAAGAAAGGTCTGGACAACCCTGGCCGCACTACATTTATAACCGTTTTGTTTTGTTTATTATATGGAATGAGTGACGAATACCATCAATCCTTTATTCCTTCTCGTTCGGTGAGCATCTTTGAT
>DAOVZA010000182.1 GCA_030635405.1 Desulfocapsa sp. | reverse complement strand
TGAAACATATATCTGCAAGACTTGGGATAACACCTGATCAGCTTACACAGATATGGCCAAGTCTCAGGGAACATATGATTGACCTCTCCGGGCTCTTACAAGATTTTGTGGCAGGTTCAGGCAAGTCTTTTGAAAAATTTGAAGGTGATTATGAGAAAATAAATACGGTGCTGTTTGAACGCCTGAAAGGTGTATTAGATTCAGATCAACTTGATAAGTTGACCATACTGCAACGTGAAATTTTAGATCGAATTCGAACCAGAAATTTTACTGGTAGTCGTTTAGAAAACGGGCCGGAAGGCTGATTCTTACCCTGTCGTTTCCAAAATAAAAAAAGAATATGTATCGTAAGTATATAAATCACAGTTACGGAGAGAAAAAATGTTCAGATCAAAATTACTAATAATTTCAACTTTTTCATGTTTGCTGTTTCTTCTTTTATCAACAGCAGCTTTTGCAACAAGTGACCCATTGGCTTCCTGGAATGATGGGCCAAGCAAGAATGCCATAACTACATTTGTCAAAGCAGTAACCGACAAATCCGGACCCGATTATGTTCAGCCGTCGGAACGTATAGCTGTCTTTGATAACGATGGTACCCTCTGGCCAGAAAAGCCTGCCTATTTTCAACTCTTTTTTGCCATCGATCGTGTAAAAGAGATGGCTGCAGATCATCCTGAATGGAAGAGTACACAGCCCTTTCAGGCTGTACTTGAAGGAGATATGGAGACTCTTGCTGCCTCGGGTGAAAAGGGATTGATCGAACTGGTGATGACTACTCACGCCGGTATGACAAGTGATGAATTTACAGATATCGTCAACAAATGGCTGCAAACCGCAAAACATCCCACCTTGAAGAAACCGTACACCGAACTTGTCTTTAAGCCCATGCTTGAGCTATTGGACTTTTTGAGGGCCAACGATTTCAAGACCTTTATTGTATCAGGTGGTGGTATCGAATTTATGCGCCCTTGGGTGGAAGGGGTCTATGGAATTCCACCTGAGCAGGTCGTGGGAAGCTCCATTGTCACTAAATTTGAGATGCGGGATGGTAAACCCGTCTTGATACGTGAACCGAAGCTTTACTTTAATGATGATAAGGAAGGAAAACCGGTTGGAATTAATCAGCATATAGGGCGCCGTCCAATTTTCGCTTTTGGAAATTCTGATGGTGATCTGCAAATGCTGCAATGGACGACTTTGGCAGGTGAAGGTAAACGCTTTGCAGGAATTGTCCACCACACCGATGGCGATCGTGAATATGCCTATGACAGTGATTCTCATGTGGGTCGCCTGGACAAGGCACTGATCGAAGCTGAATCAAATGGCTGGACTGTGGTGGATATGAAAAAAGAGTGGAAAGTGATTTATCCTTGATTCTGCACATTGTGTAGCTCGAAAAAAAGCAATGGCAACAAGTGTTAACAGCATAATTTGATTCTTACGAATTCATTCACAAACAGGTATCCGATGAAATATTCAACACATCTAAAAACATTTTGCGTTCTTGGTTTGGCGACTCTTCTTTTAGCTCCATCTCTGCAAGCTCGGCCTAGAACAACAGTTAAGAATACTCTTACTCGAGTGGAAAACCCCAAGGGAGGAACAAAGAATAGTCTTATCATGCCCTACGCCTTTTCATCGGAAAGTATGGGCTTCACTCTTGGTGTTGGTGGCGGGACAAAAGGTTATGGCCAGGAGCAGTTACTCCTGGGGGCAACTGCGTTCGGGAGTTTTGATGAAGCAGCTGCCCTGTTCCTTGGCATGTGGGATTATCGCCCCTCTTTTGCCAACCGTTTTTTTATCAGTGCCCAAGGAATGGCGGGGCACTATCCCAGAAGCCGTGCCTATAGCAGCGTTGAATTTCAGCAGAACAGTGTTCGTGCAGGAAGTAATGACTCTGACATGGAAGACTATGTTGAAGATAGTGGCTATGACAACTGGACTGATTTCAGGATGGAATTTGTTCTGCCCTGGGGAGCATCCCGAAATGATTCCATGCAGCATTACACCTTAAAGGATGGCTTACTTCAATCTGGACCAGTGGGAGGAGACAACTGGAATCCTCTTGAAAATGGTGTCACAACACTGCTTCTCAGGCAGTATAACCGCTTTCGCAGCTTTGAATTTGACAATGGAGAAAAAGATGCCACCATGCATCCTGTTGAAGTAGCCATTTCCTATAACAACACAGATTTTCCGGGAAATCCATCCACAGGAAGCAGCCAGTATTTAGGAGTTACCCATGATTTTGGCTGGCTTGAATCTCCCCACGAATGGACATTTGTCGAGTTTGAAGCAAGTAAATATTTTTCTCTTGGAAGCTCCGACTGGGCAAGACAGCGCATCATTGCCGTCAACCTATGGACTGGAGACAGTCCAAGCTGGAATGAACAAAATAATCCTGATGGAACAATCTCTGTTACGGAACGTCCACCTTTCTATGAAGGTGCAAATCTTGGTGGGTTCTACAGAATGCGTGCCTATCCCATTGATCGATTCACTGACCGTTCGGTTATCTACACCACAGCCGAATATCGTTATACCCTTGACTGGAATCCCATTGGAAGTATTTCCTGGCTCAGGTTCCTGAAAAGTGACTGGCTACAGCTGGTTGCCTTTGCTGAGGGTGGAAGGGTTGCAAATGAGTACGGTTCGGACCTGCTCAAAGACTGGAAAGTTGATGGTGGTTTTAGTATCCGTTCCATGTTTTCCGGAGCAGTTGTTCGATTTGATATGGCCTTTTCAGACGAATCTACAGCTGGATGGGTTATGTTTGGACAACCCTTCTAGAACCGTTGATTCTGCCGCATACAATGTAACAGAATCATAGATAAAGAGGGTGCTGGATAGGTAACGCTTTTTTATCTGAGTCCAACTTCTTTAAAATATTTCATTGCACCCGGATGAATCGGCGCAGAAAGGCCTGTTAGCATACTTTCTTTGCTAAGAGTTGCATAAGCCGGGTGCAGTTTTTTTAATGTTTCTATGTTTTCGAACACTTCTTTCGTCATGGTATACACGATGTCATCAGATGTTCTAGTTGAGGTGACAAGGGTTGCTTTAACCCCAAATGTTTTTATATCCTTCTCATTATGAGCACCCGGATACAGTTTTATGGGGATGGTTGCCTTGGTATAGTATGGGACTTTATTCAGCAGGCTCTCCACGCCAGTGATATCAGCAATAACAACTTTACGAGCACCTGAAGTGGCATTTTTAGTGGACCCGGATGGATGTCCGATGGTATGGAAAAAGGCATCAATTTGATTGTCCTGGAGCAGGCTTGCTGCTTCTGAAGCTTTGCTGGACTCAGCTATTAAGTCTGTTTCATAATTTATGCCAACTGCAGTGAGGGCATCGATGGCATTGTGGCGTTGTCCAGATCCTGGGTTACCGATGCTCACTCGTCTGCCTTTTAAATCTGTGATATGTTTTATTCCAGTATCAGCAGCTACAATCAGGGTTACCGCTTCGGGGTGGATGGAAAAGACCGCACGCAGCTCTGTCTGGGGGCCTTTGACTTTCCACGCTCCCGTGCCGTTCATGGCTTGAAACTGACTGTCGGATTGAACTACACCAAAGTCAAGATCTCCTGCCATAATTGCATCGATGTTATAAATTGAGCCACCTGTTGATTCGACGGTTACTCGAAACCAGGATTTATTTCTGTTTTTGTTTACCATTTTGGCAATAGCACCACCAGTTGGGTAGTAAATACCGTGAATACTGCCTGTCCCAATGCTTACAAAGGTCGACTCTGCCTGAGCAGTTCCAGAAATAAAAACGATAGTAAGTGCAAGTGTGAAGAGTGATGTTGCCAAGAGTTTCATACAGACCTCATAGAGTAAGAAAGGGCTTGCGAGTTTGAAGAACTGATGCAATTGATGTTACTTGTTACGTAATACTATTGAACATTGATTTTTTCTTCAAGACAAATACTTGAGTCGTTTGCATGATGTTATGTCCTTAATCTTTCTTTTTATTATTCAGGGTGATACTCTACATAAAAGTCTCTATTACCCTTAAGGCACCCTTTAAAATTAAAATCCAGTATCAGGATTCTTGACCATGACTTTGAATATATCTTTGTTACGACGATTACACTGTGGTTTGTTATTTGTTTTTCTTGTTCTGTCATGTTTGATGCCTGCTGTAAGAGATACAGCGTCTGCTGCATTACCTGTTCAGAACCTTATTGCAAACAGCTCTACTGGTGAGGTCGATAGCACAGTCGAGGAATTGGAAGCATCGGTGGTTGTTGAGGCACAAGAGGATGTTGTAAGGAAAAATAGTATTGCAAATGTACAGGTAATGCTGGAAGAATTTATACAGGTACTGTACTGGCGCCTTGATATTTTGATTACTGCAAATTCGGCTAAGGTTCCTCATGACATTGGTCAGGCAATGAATCGTATCAGTCAGGGAAGTGGCACCAGTGGTTTTGGTCGAATGCTTGGCATGCTGGGTCTTGTTTTTGCTTTGGCACTGGCGGCTGAATTTCTATTCCATCGTCTTATTCTGTTACGATTCCAAATAGAAATTCCAAAAGAAGATATGCCTTCTTTTGGGCAACGTCTCTGGGCGCTCCTGTTGAAAAGTATTCCAGAATTTATTGCTCTGGCAACATTTGTTGCGGCATCTTATTTGTTCTATGTTCTAATTTACGCAGATTATTTTTCAGGACTTTGCCCTTTGTATATCTCTCTGCTTACAATAATAATTGTTGCTCGTACTCTTTCGATTTTTTCAGCGGCACTTTTGTCACCGGGTAACAACAAACTCCGTTTAATTTCACTTGATGATAAACTCAGCATGATTGGGCATCGCAGTATTGTCTTTTTTGCCTGGATGGTTGTGGGTGCTATCCTCTGCATCTTGCTTTTTGAACATGCTGGCCTGGAAGGGGATAGTGCACTGATTTTAAGATTTATTTTCGGTTCCCTTTGCATTTTTTCCGTTGCTCTGTTTTTGATTGTTTATCGAGGAACAATTAGCGATTGGATTCGGGGAAACAATACTCCTGAGATGGTCCACTGGTTTCGTGATCAGATGGCTTCTAAATGGCTCTACATGGCTCTTGGCTATGTTCTACTACTTTGGGTCGTCTGGGTCGTTCAACTGGTTATTGTCGGGCCTGAATTTGGGCTTGCCTATGCTGTCAGTCTTTTTGTAGTCCCAATTTTTCTATTATTAGATGGTATACTTGGATGGCTCCTTTCAACCATTAGTGAACCTGAGCCGGAAAAACCTGAAGGCAAAGATGCGGAAGAAGCATTGGCACCTGAGGAACATGTGGTGTTT
>DAOVZA010000011.1 GCA_030635405.1 Desulfocapsa sp. | reverse complement strand
GGAAAGAGGGCCCCAGGGTTGATTGATCTGAATCCTGCTTTGCAATACCCTGTCAGCACGACCTGTTCCGCTGGGACCGCCATCTGTCGCAGCATTAAAAGTACCACTGGCAGCGGCTCCTGTTCCCTGAAAGCGATCGGTAAAAGAGGCAACCTGATAGTAGGTTGACCAGTTCTTTCCATAGGTAAGAAAAGCTTTTGGCAGTTCCACGCCAACATAAGCAAGCCGGAGGAACATGTCTTCAGCAAAGGTATTGTTGCTATGTCCCCCTGCATCAAAAACCAGATCCAAGTTATCAAAAAGATTAAATCCAGATTCGGCTCGTCCAAGCAACCAGTAATGTTCATAGAACTGAAAACGACCGTTTATACCGGCTCGGGTACCAGCATCACCTGCAAATGAATCTCTTTGTGTGTCACGGTAGCGATAACGCAGGCTTCCGTATAATTTAAGAATGTTAGGTGAAATTTCATGAAGTGAAGGCTTGTTAGTTTTTTGTGATTGCTGCAGAGCCAGGGGATCTTCAACTGCTCCCTGCTCTCTGTGCTTGGTGGCCTCGTCTTGAATACTTTTCTGAATACCTTTCTTGATGCCTTCCTGGATACTTTCCGGGATGTTTTCTTCTGCAAAAAGCACAGGAGTTGTACCAGTGACTAGAAGAAGAGCAAGTATCCCAGGGATTGAACGATGAAGGATATGTGTGATCAAAACAAAAAGATATTGTTAAATTGATTTTGATAAGACTTGTAGCCAAACTCTGCTTCGAGCTTAAAAATAATGCCGGGATTGAACTCTCGGTCATATTCTTGTGGAAAAGAGATCAGTGGCGATGCTTCAAGAACAAGCCAATCTCTGTAAAAACGCTGGCGATATCGAAGGCGAAACACGATATCCGTCATCTCATAATTGGGTCTTGTATTAAAATAATTACCGATTTCATAATTAAGAGCCTTGTCTAAGCCAATAACGTGAAATAACGAGAAAATCACCCTATGGGGTACTCCATTCTTTTTTTCTTCCCAACTTGCTTCAAATGTAGTTCTAAAGAGTAATGTATCTGAAACCTGCCTTTCAATATCGTACTGGTTTCTAGTTTCCCAGCCATCGTCTGTGTAGTAGCGGAAGCGACTAACAAGCCTGCCCTGCCAGGAGCCATAGTCAAATTTTCCACGATACCTGAGCCCTGCATACACATAATTGTACGATAATCCAGCCGTTGTGGAGATGTTCATACTCTTTGTTTGTACAAGGAAACGCTGTAACGAAGCAGTTAGGTTACTATCGTCATCACGACTATTCAAGTTTCCAGCTGCTTTATCAACGTCAAAATCTTCATCATCATTGGCAGAGATTAAAAGGTTTAATCGCTTATCGATGCCAGGTACGTGTAATCTCCAGCGGACTCTGGTTTTAAACTCAAAACTTTCATGCCTGTCCATTCCTGTAGTTAACTGTAACCTTGCAGTTGTACGGTTTTCTTCAGCAGAATAGCGTTCGTCACCAAAGAAAGAATCAAACCAGGTTGCGGCACTTATCAGGTATTCCGAGGTCTGCTCATGTTTTTCATCAATACTATCTTCTCTTTCCTGAGATACAAGAGGAATGTCGTCTCTTGTTCCCTGCATTACATCTCTTGCCTTTGAATGATCGACTATGTCGATTACAGCAGCATTTGTAATTTGTAATGTAGATAAAAATATGAAGGAAGACAGGCAAAATAATCTTGTGATTAACTGAGTTTTTGTACGACTTATTCTCATATCAATACCTGTATGTTGGTGTTTCAGAGAAGAAACGATTTCTTATTTAGCTAGTTCGTAAAGTTAACTAAGCATGTAAGAGAGAGTGAAGTAGGCAGACCTATCCACGATACAAGGATATCTTGATAAAGTAAATGACACAAAAGCAATCAGATGGGTCGAGACGCTTTACGTATATGTTTTTCGTTCAGTAGTTGGAGGAAGGTCAGCTTTACGACTGAGATAAAATTGGTTAGGATTAGACTTGCCAAGGTGTTAACTGTTTTAATACTGTAATTTTTATAGATAGATACCACCCAATTAGATTATCAGGAAAACATGTCTCAAAAAAATGAAGTTGAAAAAATAAAGAGAGAGCTTGCTGGACTCGAACGTGAAATATCTGAACTTCAAAATGCAAACGCCGAGCTCACTAAGGAAAAAAAGATTCTGGATGACACCCTCGATAACCTTCCGAGTACGTTCTATATCTGGGATGACACCCCTACTCTTATTCGTCGTAACAGGAAGCATGATGAAATAACAGAGTATTCTGAAGAAGAGTATCGGACCATGCAACCCATGGATTTTTTCGACAAAAAAGAACACCCTGTAATTGAAGCTGCTTTAGAGCAGGTCTTTACCAAAGGTGAGAGCCAAATGGAGGCAACGCTGATAACCAAGAGTGGAAAAAAAATCCCTCATTTGTATTCAGCTGTGCGAACAACCATTGGGGAAAACCCCGTACTCATGGGTTTTGGAATCGATATCAGCAAACAAAAGGAGGCTGAGCAGAGGCTTCAACAGGCACTAGAGACGGTGGAAAACTTAACTGGTCAGCTGGAAGCGGAATGCATCTATCTCGGTGAAGAGATTAAGCTGATTCATGATTATGAAAATATTATTGGTGACAGTGAGGTGATGCGATATGTTTTTTACTCCATTGAGCAAATTGCACCCACCGACACCACGGTATGCATTCAGGGTGAATCCGGTACAGGTAAAGAACTTGTGGCAAGGGCCATACATCATGGCAGTAAAAGAAGTAAAGCCCCTCTGGTGAAGGTTGATTGTTCTGCCTTGCCGGAAAACCTTATTGAATCTGAGCTCTTTGGCCATGAAAAAGGTGCGTTCACAGGTGCTGTCGAAAAACGGATCGGTCGTTTTGAGCTTGCGGATAAGGCCACCATATTTCTTGATGAAATCGGTGAACTGCCCCTTGAGCTTCAGAAAAAGCTGCTTCGTGTTCTCCAGGATGGTGAGTTTGAACGGCTTGGCAGTTCAAAGGTACGTCATACCAATGCCCGGGTCATTACAGCGACAAACAGAAACTTGGAAGAAGAGGTGGAAAAGGGCCTGTTTCGAAAAGATCTCTGGTACCGCATTAACGTTTTTCCGCTCTCAATTCCACCACTGAGGGAGCGCAAAGACGATATTCCACTGCTGGTCAATTCTATTCTTGGAAAAGCCAGGCGACGCCTCGGCAAACAGATTGAAGAGATTCCGAGCAATGTCATGCATGATTTAACAAACTATTCCTGGCCGGGAAATGTACGAGAGCTGGAAAATGTTATTGAACGGTCTGCAATCGTCACCTCCGGCAAAAGACTGAGGCTTGCCTGCCCACTAAAACCTTCTGAAGGAAAAACCATACTCCCTTCGCAGGATGCACCAATGAAAAGTCTGTCTGCAATGGAAAAAGACTATATCCTGCAGGCCCTGGAAATGTGCAACTGGAATATTTCCGGAAAAGGCGGTGCAGCAGAACTTCTTGGACTAAACGCCAGTACTCTAAGGGGACGTATGCGAAAACATGCTATCAGTAGACCACACCCCTGAGATCAATCACTAACCCGCTCCTCCTTTTTCATGGTGTCATATTTGGCCGTCACATTTGACCTGTCCCGTCAGATGTGACGTCCCCTCCCTCTCTTCTCTCTTCTTTAAGTCTGCTAACATTCTTGGCAGATGCAGTTCTTAATTTCAATCAAGACACCTATCTTATTACAACATCGAGATGTTAGGCCAATGTAAGATTTCTTTTTTTTATGCTAGCTCACATTGTGGCACAAAAAATGGAACAGTCCAAGTCAATAGCATCTCTATTTTGTCGTTTTTAGCCTTAGCAAGTTAACCAGTGAACCGTGCAATGGAATTATTAAAAATCGTAATCAATTCCCAGCCAAATAAACAAATAGAATTGTTCCGCACTTGCCACTCCATCGCAGAACAAACCTTTCTCGTATCGGGCTGCATAGAGAGTCGAGTTGTAAAGGAGGGTGATAATGAGAACGTCATACTCATTGAACAGCAATGGAAACGATGGGCTGACCTTACTACCTATTTTGAATCAGAGGATTTTAAAGTTCTTCTTGGGGCAATGAAATTATTTGGACGGAACTATACAATTCAAGTCAATGGCAAATCAACGGATAGTGTTGAAGTATCGTCGAAAAACAACATATAGGACACATGGGGATTATTTATGGACACCATGGTAGAAAAAAAACAATTCAAGCAAGATTTCTCACGTCGTCAATTTATTAAGGCCACCGCAATAACACTTGGTGCTGCCACTGTTTTATCTACATCTGGAGTTAAGCAAACTCACGCAGCAAACAAGAGCAAAGGGCTATCTCTTTCTATGGCAGGGTACAGATTTGATCGTACCAAGGCACTCATCGATGGAGATGTGAAGATTAAAGGCTGTGACATACAGTTCAAGGAATCAGGTATTGGTGACATTAACACCAACGTATTCAGTGGCCCACAAACACTGGATGTAACGGAAATCGGTCTGCATCCTTTTATGTTGGCCTACGCCAATGACGGATTCAGGGACTATGTCCTTCTTCCGATCTTTCCCCTTCGCCTCTTCCGGCACAAGAGTATCTTTATTCGTACTGACCGAAACATTAAGACCCCTGAAGACCTGCGCGGAAAAACCATTGCCACAGCAGGGTATTCATCGACTTCGCTGACATGGATACGCGGATTTCTCCAGGATGAATACAACATACAGGCAGAAGATATGCAGTGGGTCATTTCTGCAAAAGATTCATCAGCCAAGGATGCAGGGAAGGTGTCCAAACAAGAAAATACGTTTCCTAAAGGAGTTTCAATAAAAATGGGCCCTCCCGGGAAGGATGAATCTGATTTACTGGCATCTGGTGATGTTGATGCTGTGTTTCATGCCGGTGAACCCAAAGCCTATATTGAGGGACATCCCATGGTTGGTCGCCTCTTCTCCGACTATCGGACAACAGAACGCGCCTACTTTGCCAAAACCGGTATTTTTCCTATCATGCATGCGGTGGCAATAAAAAAGAGTCTCGTTCAGCAAAATCCCTGGCTTGTGGATGCTGTTTTTCAGGCATACTCTCAGTCAAAAACGGAAGCCTATGAGTACTTGTCTAAAATCGCCTGGTTGAAAGATTCACTGCCATGGCTTGGGCAGGAGTTGCAGGAGACCAAAGAGTTAATGGGCGACAACTATTATTCCTATGGCATTGGTCCTAATCGAAAAATACTGGAGGCGTTATTTCGCTACTCTCAGCAACAGGGCCTTTGCAGTCGTGAACTTACAGTGGAAGAGCTCTTTGTTCCTGAAAGTATAGAGCTTCTTGAGTCATAGGGGTTCTATTGAACCTAAATATTAATTGATAATGCAAACACCAGGGCAACCAATAGTCTTGGAGTAACGATGGCAAAAAACTTTCACGATTCATAAAGGATCGTGAGTAACCAGATGGGGAATAATATGAAAAGATACAGAATGGCCATTGCAACCGCTATCGCAGCAGTTGTTATGTCCAGTACAGGTGCCCAGGCATCAAAGGAAATTATCCATGATGCGGAGTATTATATACTCAAAGCGCAGCATGGCGACAAATGGGAAAAGCAGGATAAAGAGATCGATGCCAAAATAGCTGCTTTGAAGAAAAAATACGGAAAACCACCGAACATTATCCATATCATGTGGGATGACACGGCCGTTGGTGAAATAGGTGTTCCGCAAAACCAGGCAAGCAGGGGTTTTAAAACTCCTAATATGAATAAATTTGCCGAGGAAGGGCAATACTACTCTCGTATGTACACCGAACCTTCGTGTACACCTTCAAGAGCAGCCTTTCAGACCGGTCGCCAGGCTATACGATCCGGAATGTATACAGTAAGTTTTCCCTATGAATATGGTGGAATGAGTGAAAAAGAAACCACAATTGCTGAAGTATTGAGCGAAGCGGGTTATGCCACTGCATTTTATGGTAAAGGCCATTTAGGAGACATCGAAGAGAGCTATATGACCAATATGGGTTACGATGAAGCACTCTGGTCTCCTTATAATCAAGTACCAAGTATGTATGTGGCTCGTGGTGACCTTGGTCCAATGTACCCGACTTCAGTTATGCCTGAATTATATCCAAACGATCCTTATGATATGGATCCGGGTTGGCGTCCCAGGGGCTATGTTTGGGCCTTGGAAGGAACAAAAAATGGACCTGTTCGTGAGTGGGGTACCCCACCTAATGAAGATGACTATTATGCACTGGAAGGGGAGATGCAAAAGCGCACTATAGATTTCATTAAAAAAAGTGTGAAAGCGGATAAGCCTTTCTTTATCAGCTATCAGCCCATTGCTGCCTCGTTCCTCGGCACTAAGCCAGGGGAGAAAAAGTTGACAGTGTCTGCAGGGTTGTTACAAGAGTTTTTGGTAGAATTCGATAATTGGCTGCCGACCTTATTACAGACATTAAAAGATACAGGTGTGGAAGAAAACACACTTGTTATTCTTATGGCAGACAATGGTCCAATGACCCATTGGGGGCCGGATGGCATGAATGAAACTCTCCACACAGGCGGTAAAGGTGATTTCCTTGAAGGAGCCGTCAGGGTTCCATTTCTTGTCCGTTGGCCTGGTGTTATTGCTCCAGATCAAATTGTTGGCGATATTATTCATATAACCGATCTGTTTACGACCTTTGCCCATCTTGGCGGAGCCACCAAATACATTCCGACTGATCGGATCATTGATGGAATCGACCAGACTTCGTTGCTGTTCAATGGCGATACAAACAGCCGTCGTGATTATATCCATATTTACACTGGTGATATCCTGGCAGCTCAAGTAAAAGGTCGTTTCAAACGTCATTGGGTAGGTGAATTGCCGGGTCTTAGTGGTGCTTCATTCTATGACCTTTATAACGATCCACGTGAAGTGATGCCTAAAATGCTTCCTGGTTTTAGTACTAAACCCATGTTTGACATTATGAAAGCTCGTCATGAATTATTCATGAGAAAATACCCAAACACAAAACATCCAAGAGGAATGCCTTTAAAGGGTCTGGAAAATCCACGGCCTGAAGTTGTAAAAGCAGGAGAATTCCGTTTTAATCCGGACGACCTGCCATTTGATCCTAAAGAATTTCTTGATTATGAACTTCCCTATGATCCTAGCATGGAAAAATGGGGCTCTGCTCAATAGAAAGTACTGGAAACACGCGGGGCTCGTTTGAGCCCCGTTCTCTTTTTGCTGCGAAAAGGATCTTAAAAAAAATAGGAATTAAAAACCAAAGGAACTGATAATGTACAAAAAATTACTGCTTTGTGTCGGGTTGTTATTGATGGTTTTTCCCGGACACAGCTTTGCATCAGATGAAGATCTCGCTAAAAAATCACAAAATCCAGTTGGTGATATCATCAGTGTCCCCGTGGAGTACTGGCATTATGACGGCATGCCAAATGGCTCCAGTGCTGATGCATTGATAACAAAACCTGTATATCCGGTTACAATCGGCAACATCAATTTAATCAATCGTCTCATTGTCCCGTACCTGGGAGTAGATGCCAGAACAACGGAGCTGGATCTGGGTGATAATATTATCCCGGCAAACAGTATGAATAAGTCTGGTCTTGGCAATATTCAGTACCAGGGCTTTCTTACTCCGGCAGCACCAGGTTCCGTTATTTATGGTGCCGGTCCTGTGTTTGAATTTCCTACCCACGGCTCTGATCTTGGCACGGAAAAATGGTCTGGTGGGCTTGCTGCGGTGGCTCTATCCATGCCTGGAGACTGGGTAATTGGTGCTTTAATGCAGAATATGTGGTCATTTGCAGGCCCTTCAGATGCGGAGAGTGTTAACAAGTTTCTCTTTCAGTATTTTGTGAACTACAATATTGCAAACGGCTGGTATCTAACCACAACGCCTATTCTTACAGCAGACTGGAATCAGTCAAGCGGCAACAGGTGGACTATTCCCATGGGCGGTGGAATCGGTAAACTGCATCGTTTCGGTAAACAACCGGTTGATTTTAAACTCCAGGCCTATACAAATATAGAGAAACCAGAAAACGGCCCTGATTGGAGTATGATGTTTGCTGTAAAATTTTTATTTCCAAAATGATCCACGGCCCTCTAGTTGAGTAGATGTATGACGCTATCAAACTTAGAAAAAGAGAAAAAGGTTCTAACCTTTTAAAAGAAGAATGAAAAACATTAGAATGCTACTGGTTGTTGTCTTATTTCCTGCCGTTGTTTTTGCCTCAGATTCAGGAGTTGCAAAGCAAAAAAACTGGTCATTTGATTTAGAGCCATACCTGATGGCAACAAATATTGAGGGGAGTGCCAGTGTTGGGCGAGCAACAGGTGTGGATGTAGATATCGAATTCAGCGATATACTGGAAACACTGAACATGGCAGCCATGATCCATTTTGAAGCGCACCATAAAAGCGGTTGGGGAGTCTGGCTTGATTATGGTTTTATGGATCTCTCACAGGATACCACCGGACCGGTTGGCGGAGTTGCTTCAACTGATCTTCGTCAGGGGGTTCTGGAGGCCTTTGCCCTCTATCGCCAGGAACTGACTCAGGGAAAAATAGATTATATTGCAGGTATCAGATGGTGGGATAATGACATAGATGCTACAATAGACTCCGCAATTTTTCCGGGATCACGAAGCATAAAAGTCCGTGCCGACTGGCTTGATGCTGTTATTGGTGCCCGCTGGACACATTATATCAATGAAAACTGGCATTTCAGACTGCGTGGTGACATCGGCGGACTTGGACTGTCGTCTGATTTTACCGGAACAGCTTCCGTAGGAATTATCTATGTGATTAACGATCTTATGGATATTGATTTCACATATAAGGCAACCTGGGTTGATTATGAGGAAGGTACAAGAAGCACCCCTGACTACTTTGAATATGATACCGTAACCCATGGCCCTATTCTGGGGTTGAATTTCAAGTTCTAATATCATAATCTATATGAGGGGTACACGTATTCAAAATACTGAACCCGATTATTTTTCAGATCGAGGCACAAAATGTATAAAAAATCATTCTCAATTATCTGTTTAGTAAGTATCTTTGTACTCAGTACAGCTTTTCTCGGTGTTACTCCATCCTGGTCTGCCCCTGGTGATAAAAAACCGGCAATCCAGAAACCGCTAGACAAAGGTGAAAAAGAGGCTGGCAACCTGAAAGATAGCAATAAAGGAAAAAAATCAGTAAAGAAAAAAGCGGTTAAGAAAGTAGGGACAGCTGCAGCAGTAGGAATGGCAGGAGCCAAAGTGAAATCCGGGATAAAAGGAAACGTTACTAAAGACAAGGAGTAGTATTTTATATGAAACAACCGTTTTTATCCATGCGACTGTTGCTTAGTATCAAAACGGTACTTCTGGTACTTCTGCTCGCCTCTCCTGCCATGTCAGAAGAGCCTTTGGAAGTTGGAGTGGCTTTGAAAGTGAGTCAAATCACTTCCATCGATCAAAAAGCAGAAAATTTTGGTGTGGTCGCAACCCTCAGGATGGAGTGGCTTGCACCTGAATTGGCTGTATCTCCCGGAGAAAAGGCACCACCACAAAAATTTTACAAACCCGAAGATTTCCTAAAGATTGTCAATGAACGCCATTTAATCTGGCCCGCCCACTCCTTTTATAATCTCCAGGGACGGATTGACTATCAAAATCGTATAGTTGCTATTAGCCCCGAAGGAAAAGTCACCTATTTAGCGCGTTTCACGGCAACTTTTCAGGCTCCTGATTTTAATTTTCAACATTTCCCTTTCGATAAACAGAACTTTTTTCTTAAGCTGGATTCCTTTGTTCCTGAACATCTTATTCAATTTAAGCCCATTCAGGAATACAGTGGCCTTGGTGATACCCTAGGTGAAGAGGAGTGGATTCTTGATAACGTAAAAACAGAAGTCACAAACCACAATACTGTCGGTGTCACCGCTTCCCGGTTAGTCCTTTCTTTTCAGGGAGAGCGTCACCTCGTTTATTATGTCCTCCGTATTTTAGTCCCTGTACTTATTATAATACTGGTGTCATGGTTCACGTTTTTCCTTAAAGATTATGGCAAACGCATCGATCTGGCCAGCGGCAATCTATTACTGTTTATCGCTTTTAATTTTACCATTGCCAACGATTTACCACGCTTGGGGTATGTCACGCTAATGGACACTTTTATGATGGCTGCTTTTGCCATCACTGGTTTAGTTGTATTATTGAATGTTTGGCTGAAACGATTACACAGACATGGCAGGCAAAAGTATCTTGATGTGTTAGATGGAATAGGTGTGTGGCTCTATCCGCTGCTTTACCTTGGTGGTTGTGCACTGATGTATCTATTGTACTCCAATTAAAGACCTTACCTGTCAACTTTCAATTTGGGGCGTTACCCCAGAAGTACACAACGATGTCTCAAAAAGTAAATGATACAGAAGCAATTAGATGGATTGGGACGCTTTAACGATAGGTTTATCATTTAGGGCGAAGATTATTTCTCGCTAGTGTTATTTTGGGACTTTCCCCGAAAAGGGTTTTGTAGCTACCTGAAAAACGGCCCAAATGGTTGAAATTCCAATGTGCAGCTACATCAGAGACCTTGTGGACATCCGTTAACAAGTCAGTGTGAGCGCCGTTTAGCCTTCGCACACGGAAGTATTCAGTGGGGCCCATGCCGTAAAGTTCGTGAAAATACTTTTGCAATGTTCGCGGCTTCATTCCTACGGCCTTACAAATCTCGTCAAGCGACAGTGGTCGAGTTTGAGACATCCGGCTCAATTCATGTAGCTTCTCTATCAGAGCCATTCGAAACATATCACCTTTAGCAAATGACTGCTGATACACCTGCTCATCAAAACTGGTGGAGAGCAGATTCTGCAAAGCACTCTGTAAGTGAGCTTCTTCCATTTCGGTTTCGTTTAAATCCCATGAATCCCTGGGGCGCCTAAGCCATCCGTTGAGCACATGAGTAATCGGTATCAGCTGTTTTTCAGAATCTCCTATCATTAAATGGGGGGATGCCTTCAATCTTTTCCTGGAATAGTGAACACCCTTCATTATTATTTTTTCAGGTGCGTAAATGTTTCCCCAGACAGTGTTTGCCGGAAGAACACCATGTACCGGGGTAGCCCCCAGATCCACTGATATGTTTTTGGCAGTATACTGATGTGCCTGTACCACCACAGATTGTCCGGAATAGAGAAGAAACCCGATATGTAACATGGCAGGATTGAAGTGGCCTTCATACAGAAAATCTTGGTTAAAACTTCCGACGATCACTCGATAGTATCCAATTTTCGCTGAAAAGATCCATCCTTGTATCGATCCCGCTCCCAGCTGGAGCATATCTATTCCCGGATAGCTATCGTGTAAGATGCTTGAATCAAATCTGTCAAATTTCTGCCGTATAACTGTAGGTTTTATTATCATTATTCCTCACATCTAGCATTTTGTGCGCAAAGCGGATAGGAAAAACCTAACAAGTATGATAATTACTTTCATGTTGTAGTGTTTTATTTTACTCATTTAGAGTGAATTGTGAAAACCAAAGGAAAAAAATATGAAAGCACATAAAATATATAAAATCGGTATGGTGCAGGGAGTGTTGCTGGCTGTTCTGATTTCGACAGCTTCAGCGCAGGAACAGTTTAATCGTGAAGTACTCCCTATTCTAACACCCGAGCTTCCAACGTACACAGAGTTGGATGTTCGAAATACAACGCCACCTGTACCCTTTGTTGTAACGGCTCCTAAAGATGCTCCCAATGTTGTAATCGTTTTGATAGATGATTTAGGGCTTGGGGCTACTTCTACCTTCGGTGGGCCTATCAGTACTCCAACAATGGATAAACTTGCCGATGGTGGTTTGCGTTATAATAATTTCCATACCACGGCTCTTTGCTCACCCACACGGATGGCGCTCAAGACTGGTAGAAATCATCACACCACAAATACAGGGTCCATTATGGAAACTGCAACGGCCTATCCTGGCAATACAGGGCAGCTCCCAAATAGCGTAGCACCGCTCGCTGAGATGCTTCGCCTTAATGGCTACAGCACTGGTGCCTTTGGTAAATGGCACGAAACAGCTGCCTGGGAAACAAGTGTTTCAGGTCCTTTTGACCGCTGGCCAACCCATCAGGGGTTTGATAAATTCTATGGCTTTATTGGTGGTGAGACTGACCAATGGGCTCCGCTAATCTATGATGGATTGAAAAAAGTTAATCCACCCAAGATGGAAAACTACCATTTTACCACCGACATGACGAATCAAGCCATCAATTGGGTAAAGGCCCAGCAATCGATGACTCCTGACAAGCCTTTCTTTGTTTATTTCGCTACTGGTGCAGTACATGCTCCACATCATGTTTCCAAAGAATGGTCAGACAAATATAAAGGAAAGTTTGATAAAGGATGGGATGCAGTAAGAGAAGAAACTGTAAAAAATGAGAAAAAGTTAGGAATAATTCCAGAGAATACAAAACTTGCACCTAAGCCAGAAGATATTAAGGACTGGGACACGTTACCTGAAAGTCACCGAAAATTATTTGCTCGTCAGGCAGAAGTTTTTGCCGGTTTTATGGAGATGACGGATTTTGAAGTCGGGCGACTTATGGGTGCCATTGCAGAAATAGGTGAGCTGGACAACACCCTGTTTATCTTTATTGCCGGTGACAACGGAACCAGTGCCGAAGGTGGTTTTGTTGGTATGTACAACGAAATGACCTATTTCAATGGAGTGGAAGAGAAAGTGGAAGATCTTATTCCTCTGATGGACAAATGGGGCGACCCATCAACCTTTCCTCATATGGCCGCTGGTTGGGCTGTTGCATTTGATGCGCCTTTTACCTGGACCAAACAGGTTGCTTCCGATTTTGGTGGCACTCGTAATGGGATGATTATCCAGTATCCAAAAGGTATCAAGGAAAAAGGTGGAATACGTACCCAGTTTTCTCATGTTATTGATATTGCCCCCACGGTTTTAGAAATAGCAGGATTACCAGAACCAAAGGTGGTTAATGGAATTCCCCAAACACCCATTGAAGGTACCAGTCTAGCGTATACTTTCAACGATGCAACTGCTGCTGAACGTCACACTATTCAATACTTTGAAATGTTCGGAAACCGTGCCTTGTATAACAATGGCTGGTTTGCACGTACCATCCATCGTGCTCCCTGGCAGACTGACAACTTACCTCCTCTGGAAACAGATAAATGGGATCTCTACTATGTACCAGATGATTTTAGTTTGACCAATAACCTGGCAGAGAAACATCCTGAGAAATTAGCGGAAATGGAAAGTTTGTTCATGTAGCAAGCTCAGAAATACCACGTGTTGCCCATAGATGACAGAACGATTATACGGACAAATGCTGCCCTTGCCGGACGTCCTGATTTATTGGGCGACAGAAAATCCCTGACACTGTACGAAGGTATGGAAGGCATGATGGAGAATACCTTCATTAATATCAAGAACAGGTCCTTTTCAATAACAGCGAAACTCAATATCCCTGAAAAGGGGGCAAGTGGTGTGATCCTTTCTCAGGGTGGTCGTTTTGGTGGTTGGTCGCTCTATCTTAAAGATAATGCACCAGAGTTCACCTACAATTTTCTCGGGCTTGAAAGGTATGTTGTGGTAAGTCCTGAGAAACTTGCCAAGGGTCCTGTAACCGTTAAACTTGATTTTGTTTATGATGGTGGGGGACTCGGTAAGGGTGGTAAAGCAACCATCTATATTAATGATAAAGCAGTTGCTGATGGGCGTGTAGAGAAAACACAACCCAACATTTTTTCAGCTGATGAAACCGCTGATGTTGGACTCGACAACCAGACCCCAGTCGCTACAGGTATTGGATATGGCCCTGAGGCAACCCGCTTCACCGGCAAGATTCACAAAGTGATCGTTGCGGTACAGGATGTGAAATGAAAACCATCTGGTTCCAGAGCGGTGTTAATTCGCTGTCTCTGGGCCACAATGTCTTATTCAAAAGTTAACACTCTCTATATTGATGCCTGATTTTCAGAATTGGGCGTCAGTATCTTTATCTGTTATTGCCAATAATGTTCAAACAACAAACCATTTAATCAGGAGTATTAAAATGTCTTCAACAAAACCATATGTTTCGTTTGTATTTTTTTGCGTACTTTTTCTACCGCTCACTGCCTTTTCCCAGGATGATGGCTGGCAATTTGAAGTGACTCCGTTTTTTTGGGGAATTGCCTTTAACGGTACGTCATCTGTTAACAACCTTCCAGCACTTGATATCGACATGGGTATTGATGAGATGTTTGACCATTTTAATGGTGGTGTTGCAGCTTTTGGTGTTGTGAAGAAAGGGAAGTGGTCACTGTTTCTGGAATCCACATATCTTTCACTGGAAAAAACAAAGGACATTGCTGACGTTGAATTCAGTCAGAATTTCAAAACATTTCTCTTTATGAATGCAGTGGCATATCGGCTTCCCACACCTGTTGAAATTGACTTGTATGGAGGTGCACGAGTAATGGTTTTGAATCTTAGCAATGAACGCAACGATGAAGAAACACTGGACGCCACACAAAGCTGGGTGGATCCAATTGTTGGTATGCACATTTCTTTACCTTTTACTGAAAAGTTTGGTTTTGATTTCCACGCTGACATGGGTGGTTTTGGAGCAGGTTCTGAGTTTACCTACATGGTTATGCCCGTGTTCAGCTACGAGTTCAGCAGCTTAATTTCCGGAAAACTTGCTTATCGTTGGCTGGATGTTGATTACGACAAAGATGACTTTGCTATGGATATGCTTATCTCCGGCCCCATGCTTGGTGTTACTTTTAAGTGGTAGATCAGAGAAACAACAAAGGAAAACAACATGACCCTAAAAAACAATGCCTCTACCAGCAGTTTTTTCACCCTGTCTTTCATTGTCCTTTTCTTTTCTGTTCTTCCAGCATTTGCTGCAGAATTACATGAAGGAACTGTCACTTTGAAAGCCTCCTCCATTCTTCCTGAAAAGATATTAAGCAGCAAGCTCTATACAATTCAAGAAACAGTTATAAATGATGGCTTTACCAATGCTTACAGCGTTAGCTCTGGCAACAACTCCTTTCAGGCCTCGTCCAATATAGCTCTTTATAAACTTCTTCTTGAAATTGAAGCCATCGAGGCCATGAAGAAGGTGGAAGAAAGTGATGTATTTGTAAACGCTCTCAAGGAATCAGGTATTGCAACCGTTGACGGCTTGAAAAAACTGTTTACCGACCCCTCCAACACCCTTGAAAATGCGGCATCCGGTATTGGAAGTCTCTTTGCAAGGGCAGAAGAATCCATCTTTAATAGTTCCCCAGGGGAAAGTGAAGACAGCAGAATCGAGCAAACCATCGGTTTTTCCAATGCTAAACGTGAAGTGGCGTTTCGTTATAAAGTGGATGTTTATTCCGAAAACATCGTCCTACAGGAACATCTGGATAGGATTGCCTGGGCTGAATATGCAGGTGGTTTGACATTGAGTGTGGCGACCATGCCTTTAGGTGGAGTGGCAGGTATAACCCTGTCTGTATCTGGAACGGCACGATTATTGGGTGAAGTTATCGCCACCACTCCGCCTGCCGAGTTGAAGCTACAGAATCGTGAGAAACTGGGGAAAATGGGAATAGACTCAAATCTTGCCTCTCTGTTTATCGAAAACCCTCCTTTTTCTCCCCTGCAGCAGACAGCTTTTATCATGGCTCTTGAAAAGATAAAAACTGCAGAGGACAAAACATTGCCTTTACAGGCTGCACTTCAGGTCAATGATCGGGATATGGCTAGATACATGACCACAATCATGGCAATGTTTGCTGG
>DAOVZA010000154.1 GCA_030635405.1 Desulfocapsa sp. | reverse complement strand
ATTTAGCCCGTATACGTTTTACAGCAAAGACATTGGCTTCGAAATTAGGCATAGCCAGGATAACCAGCTTTATTTCATTTCCTTGAATCTGAACACGTTCCCAGAAGTCATGATCGATTGAGTCACACTGGATAACATTTAATCATTTGGCAAATTGGTACTTAACTTTTATTTAATCGTATTCTATCGCAACGATTTTTTTTCCATATCGTTCATTCAAGCTTTCATACGTTGCAGCACCAACCCGCCCCATGCCAAAGACAATGGCATCCACATCACCCACCGATACAACTTTATCGTCAGGGAGTCGTTCCTCTGTCTCAAATCGTTTTAGAAATTTATGGAATTTACTGTAAAGCGTATAAGAAGCGTTGTTGAGTGGTGAAGCCAGGATAAAAGTAAGAGATAAGGATATGGCAAAAATAACTAACCATTCGTTGCTGAGCCATCCTTTTGATGCGCCAAGTGCTCCAATGATAAGACCAAATTCAGAGTAAGTTGCAAGGCTGAGAGAAGAAAGAGTTGATGTTCGGGCTCTTAGTTTAAAGCGAGTGAGCAGAAGGTAAAACAGAGCGACTTTCACAGGAATAGCCAGGACAAGAAGCATTGACACACCAATAGTTGCCAGTGTCGGCAATCCTGACAGGCCAATGGTCAGAAAAAAACCAACCAGCAGGAAATCCTTGAAATTTAATATTGCTTTGGCCAATTCTCGAGATTTTCCATGTCCTGCCAGGAGCATCCCGATAAGGAGTGCACCAAGGTCGGGTTTCAGGCCAACGAGTTCAAAAAGGTTTGCTCCTGCAATGGGTATAAGCAAACCCAGTAGAATCAGTAACTCACCATGTCCACTGCGGGTCATAAGTACCAGCAGAGGTTTTCGTAAAAGAAAGAGACCTAAAAGGCATATTGCCCAGGGTGATGGAATTTTTCCACTGGAAAGAGTAAGGAAAAGAACTGCAAAAAAGTCCTGGAGGATCAGAATTCCAATGGCAATTCGGCCATGTTTTGAATTCATTTCCCCTTTTTCCTCCATTACCTTAACTGTAAAAACGGTACTGGAAAAACTGAGTGCAAAGGCTATTAGCAGAGATGTTTTCCAATCGATATCTGAAAATATTGAAAGAGCGGTATAGGAAAGGAGATAAACAAAGGAACCGAGTAAGGCTACTGTCACGACCATATGTACGGAGGCCACTGCCCATATCTCTGGCTTTAAGAGACTTTTGACACGAACTTTCAAACCTATACTAAATAAGAGGAGCAGAACACCGGCATCAGCAAATGCATGAAGATTCTCTCCACCGTGAATACCAAATGCGTTCAGCACGAAGCCAGCAGCAAGAAATCCAAGTAATGGTGGCAGGCCTATTTGCTTAACCAAAAATCCAAGGGTAAAGGCCACAACAATAAGTATTGTATCCATCTTATATTTAACCTTTTACGGGGTTATTGCCTCTTGTTCTGTTTTTCTTCCTTGAGTATCTGACGAAGTACCTTATGTAAAATTCCTCCATGGTGGTAGTACTCCACTTCCCTATCATTGTCGAGCCGTATCGTGGCTTGAAAAGAGATGTTTATTCCCTCTTTGGCCTGTGTTGTTACAGTAATTTGGCTACCTGGTATTAACTCTTTGGAAAGCCCCTCTATGGTAATAGTTTCGTTGCCAGAAATTCCAAGTGATTCGGCGTCAGTTCCAGGTTCGAATTGAAGCGGAAGCACTCCCATACCAACGAGATTACTTCGATGGATCCGCTCAAAGGATTTCGCAAAAACGGCCTTTACCCCAAGAAGAAAGGTTCCTTTGGCCGCCCAGTCTCTTGAACTTCCAGTGCCATAATCTTCTCCTGCAAAGATTATCAACGGTGTGGAAGTTTCTTTGTAAAGCATAGCCGCTTCATGAATGGTTATCTGTTCACCAGTCTCATTGTATCTGGTAAAGCCGCCTTCCCTGTCAGCCATTTTATTACGAATACGAATATTAGCAAATGTGCCGCGTACCATTACCTGATGATTTCCTCGGCGTGATCCATAACTGTTGAACTCATCAGGTGCAATGCCAGCCTGTTGCAGGTACTTTCCTGCAGGGCTGTCTGTTGGAATTGTTCCGGCAGGTGAGATGTGATCGGTGGTGATGGTATCTCCAAATATGGCAAGTATTGCCGCTTCTTTTATATCCGTTAAAGGCGCTGGTTCAGCAGATAATTTTTTGAAAAAAGGCGGCTCTTTGATGTATGTCGATGCGCTATCCCATTGGAACAGATTGGACCCTGAAGTTTTGAGATCGTGCCATCTCTCATCACCAGAGAAAATATCCTGATAGCTATTTTTGAATAATTCAGGAGTTACTGTTTTGGTTATGATGGCCTTTATTTCCTCTTCGTCTGGCATGATGTCTTTAAGATAAACAGGGGTTCCATCTTTTGTTTTACCAAGCGGCTCATTCTCCATGTCAATTGATGTGGTTCCAGCAATTGCATAAGCAACAACAAGTTGGGGGGAACAGAGATAATTGGACTTAACAAGAGGATGGATACGGGCTTCAAAATTGCGATTACCACTCAAAACAGATGTGGTAAGTAAATTGTTTTGTACGATGAGCTTAGCTAGTTCATCATTTAACGGCCCGCTATTTCCGATGCACGTGGTGCAGCCATAGCCAACGACGTTAAATCCAAGATCCTCAAGTGGCTGCATCAGACCTGCCTGCTCAAGATAATGGCTGACGACTTTAGAACCTGGTGCCATGCTGGTTTTAACCCATGGCTTCACTTGTAAACCACGTTCAATTGCCTTACGGGCAAGGAGTCCGGCGCCGACCATAACTGCCGGGTTGGATGTGTTTGTGCAGCTTGTGATGGCTGCAATAACAACGGCACCATCTTTGATATGTACCTGTTTGCCATCGATAGTATACGATCCCTCACGGGGAGGAGTTTTGCTTGGAAATTGTTTGGAAAAGCTCTCCTGCATTTGTGATAATGGAATGCGTTCCTGAGGTTTTTTAGGGCCTGCAAGCGATGGCTCCACCTGGTCAAGTTGAATTTCATAGGTAATGCTATATTGGGGATCAGGTGTGTTTTGAGAGAGAAAAAGACCCTGCTCTTTACAGTATAGCTCTACTAATTTGATCAGATTTGCATCTCTACCACTGGTGTGGAGGTAATTTAGTGTTACTTCATCCACCGGGAAAAATCCCATGGTTGCTCCATACTCAGGAGCCATATTAGCAATGGTTGCCCGATCAGGCAGGCTGAGTTTTGCAATGCCTGGGCCGAAGAATTCTACGAAGCGTCCGACAACTCCTTTTGCGCGTAAAAATTCGGTGACGGTGAGTACGAGATCGGTGGCTGTGATTCCTTTTTTGAGTTTTCCTGTTAATCTGACTCCCACCACTTCAGGGATCTGCATGGAATAGGGTTGTCCAAGCAGTACTGCTTCAGCTTCAATGCCGCCAACACCCCAGCCAAGCACTCCCAAGCCGTTGATCATGGTTGTGTGAGAATCTGTTCCAAGACCACTGTCTGGATGGAGCACAGTTCTTCCATCGTTGGTTGCCTCTCCAATGACCGTTGCAAGGTACTCAAGGTTAACCTGATGTACAATTCCTGTGCCTGGCGGTATCACACGAAAATTTTCGAATGCCTTCTGTCCCCAGCGCAACATCGTGTAACGTTCCTTGTTTCGTTCAAATTCTCGTTTCACGTTGTAGTCAAATGATTCAGAATCACCAGAACGATCGACTTGAATTGAATGATCTATCACAAGATCAGCGGGAATAAAGAGATGGAGTTTTGCTGGATCACCTCCTGCTCTTGCCATTGCAGAACGAAGAGCGGCCATGTCCACCAGTGCAGGAACGCCTGTGAAATCCTGCAGTACAACACGACTTGGCATGAAAGGGATGCCTTTCTGCTCTGTTATTACAGGTTGCCATGATGCTAGATTATGGATGTCTTCTTCTGTTACAAAATTTGATTGTGCATGGCGAAGCAGGTTTTCAAGAAGAATACGGATGGAATAGGGGAGGCTGTCAATATCAGTAAAACCGTACTTCTGTAATGCTTTGATGGAATAAAAATCATACTCTTTGCCGTTCCATTGAAGTTCTTGACGGGTATTGATCATTGTGGAGTCTGATTTTTTCATGAGAAGCCCATTGTATTGAGAGTATAAAATTTGAGCATGTAAATTACCTGAAGGCGGTTCTTAAAACAATCTCTAATCCTGATAACAGATCGACATCTTAGTGATTTCCTCGCGCACTCGTACACGAAGTGATTCTGGCTCCAGAACTGTTGCTCTTGATCCATACTGAAGGATCTTCATGATGATTTCTCTATCGTCATTGACTGGCAGAGAAAGGATAATATGATCCTTTCCTTCTTTAATAGTTTGCTTTTCGTGCCAATATTGTCTGCGGACAAGCTCAGCTGCGGTACCAGTAAACTCTATTTTGGCATGATATCGGGTTTTCCCGGTGAATATTCCAAAGGCATCATCGAGAAATGAAGTTGGTGCCAGGTGCTGTGGTTCGCTTCTTTTTTTACCCGTGCGTGCGTGCGCGATTCGTGCCATATGAAAAAGGCGATGATCCTTCCTGAGGGAACAGTATGCCAGAAGATACCAGCGTCCCTGGTAATTTATCAGTCGCAGCGGCTCAAGGGTGCGATTGCTCGTTTTTCCTTTGGCCGAGTGGTATTCAACATCAAGAAGGCGTTCATTTAAAACGGCTTCGATGATGGTTTCAAAAATAGATGGTGTCAGAGTCTCCACTTCTATCCATTGGCAGAGGATATTGTCCATCAACTGTTCATATCCTGGAGCAATCAACTGTCCTAAACGTTTTTCAAGCTTTTTCATCTCTGGAAGATTTCCAAGGCCTGCCTCGTCCGCCATTTTATTAAGAAGGCCCATGAGAAATAAAATTTTTGGACTGTCTTCAAAGGGAAGAGAGAAGTCATTTTCTGTATAATAAAACCCTTTACGACCGGGGTTGAATTCAATGGGAGCAAGCAGTCGGTCCCGAAGGTAACTGATGTCGCGATGGGCAGTGGCACGGGAAAGTTCAAACTCCTCCATTAAAGAGCGGGCATTGGGAAATCTGTCGGCTTTGAGTTTCTGGTGGAAGAAGTAAATGCGTTCAAGGCGGCTCATGGTTTATGATATGTTTAGAGTGGAGGAGTGGAAAAGTCTGATTATAGAAAGGCCAGTGGTACTGGATAAAATTAGAAACATGATTTTTTTTGTGTGTCAATAAAACAGTAAATGTTTTGTAAAAAAGACCATATTACGATGTGGCATTATTTTGAAGTATTTTATGAATCGCCATTTGTTAATTATTTGTGAGACAGTAATGAGTCTTCATGGTAGATGTGCTGTTTGAAGGAGATGCTTTCCAGGCAAATAGCTTGCTGAAATCCTTCCGAACCGGATAGTATCCCCGGTTTTATTAATGCCTGATTTGCAGGCCAGAAATATATCGGTATATCAAAAAAGGAGAAAAATATGGTTTTTTCAGGATGTTCTCGTAAAACCCTTGGTCGTCTTGCTTTGTCTACAGGTCTGCTGACCTGTCTGGCCTTCCCGGCTCATGCCCTTGAGAATCAATTGACCGTTGTTACTTCATTCCCGAAGGATCTTACCAATGCGTTTAAACAGGAATTTGAGAAACAGAATCCCGGTGTTAAAGTGGAAATGCTTAAAAAGAAGACCACTGCCGGAGTAAAATATATTCAGGAAACTGCGTCAAATAACAGCTCGGATCTCTTTTGGGCATCGGCTCCAGATGCATTTGAGGTTTTGAAAGAAGATGGCCTGCTTGCAAAATATAGTGTGAAAGCAACTGGTATTCCAGAAGTTGTAGGTTCCTATCCCATTAATGATCCGGATGGCTACTACAAGGGTTTTGCTGCATCAGGGTATGGTATGATGTGGAACACCAGATATCT
>DAOVZA010000001.1 GCA_030635405.1 Desulfocapsa sp. | reverse complement strand
GGGATTAACTTGAACAAAACCCTTAGAATCTTTCCAAAACGGCACATACAATAACAACTTTGTGAAGATCAAACACAAACATATTTTAAATACAGCAGAGATTTATTGATATGTCAATCGTATCAGAGTAAATAGCAGAAAGTTAATTCATCCATGAAAACTCCAGCCAGACCCGCCATTGCCGCAAGATGAAATACCGATCCGACATAGATGGCCTTCGTGCCCTTGCAATCATCCCCGTTGTCCTGTATCACGCAAAGATAGAACCATTTAGTGGCGGCTTTGTGGGCGTTGATATCTTTTTTGTCATTTCAGGCTATCTGATAACCCTGCTTATCAGTGAAGAGATCCGAAGGGGAAAATTTACCATCCTTGATTTTTATGAACGACGGGTCAGACGAATATTTCCAGCACTTTTTTTTGTTATCCTGATTTGCTCCATCGTTTCTTCGATCATTTTGTTCCCTCTCCCTTTCAGAGATTTTGGTCAGAGTATTACCGCTGCAACTCTTTTTGTAGCCAACATTCTTTTTTACAAAGAAGCTGGATATTTTGGGGTAGATTCCGAAATGAAACCGCTTCTCCATACCTGGTCTCTGTCCGTTGAAGAGCAATTTTACGTCATCTTTCCAATTGTTCTGCTGGTGGCCTATAAATACTTTAATGGCCGCTGGAAACTGTTTCTTGTACCAGCCGCCATCCTCTCCTTAATCCTCAATATCTGGGCCGTTGGTCCATTCCCCTCAGCAACATTTTACCTCTTTCCCACAAGAGCCTGGGAATTACTTCTTGGATCATTTTTGGCACTTGGGCTATTCCCCGTACTTCAAAGCCAGCGTCAACGGGATATTTTCTCAATTATTGGCCTCCTGCTCATTTTATGGTCAGTCTTTATCTTTACTCACAGCACTCCTTTTCCAGGAGTCAACGCTCTCATACCCTGCATTGGCGCTGTATTGATTATCTATGCCGGTAAGGATGGAACTTCAATTATTGGCCGATGTCTCAGTCTTCGCCCCATTGTCTTTATCGGACTCATCTCCTACTCACTCTATCTCTGGCACTGGCCCATTATTGTCTTTGCAAAACATATGTTTTTTGAAGGTTTCACTGTTTTCCATACAAGTGCCATCCTGCTTCTCTCTTTACTAATGGCTGTCTTTTCGTGGCGATATATTGAACGTCCATTTCGTAAAAAACAGGTATTTGCAAAGCGTAACACTCTTCTTTTTGCAGCTGTCCTTCTTATGGCGCTCAGTTCCATCACGGGATACACCATCCACAAAAAAGATGGCTTCCCTTCAAGATTTAATAACCGCCTCACCTCATTCACCTATGATTTACGTCAATACAAAATGGGGAAATGCTTTCTTGGAGAGACCCAGCATCATTCTGAGTGGAAAAAAGAATCCTGTTTTCTGCAAAAGGACAAAACATCCAACACCCTTCTCTGGGGAGATTCTTTTGCGGCACATTATATACCTGGCATTTTAGCCAATACAGACACAGTGAACTCAAACATTCTTGTATACAGCGCCGCTGGTTGTGCACCGGCATTCACATTTGACCCTGATTACCGAAAACAGTGTAAAGCATTTTCAGCAGAAGTTGATAATATCGTGCTAAAATATAAGATTTCCACAGTGGTTTTAGCCGCAGGATGGGATCTTGCCTTTAACAACGGCCTAACTTATGAGGATATTGAGTCCACTATTCAATACCTTCGTGACAAAGGCCTCAAGGTTTTCCTCATTGGCCAAAGTCCACGGTTTGACAGGAGCGTTCAGGATATCAGCAATAATTCCGTAGTTGTCAAAATGCCGGTCTCCAAGACTGTGCTTTCAAGAGATATTGAATCCATAAATTCAAAACTACAAAAATTTGCAGGGCCTGACAGCTTTGCAAATCCAAGTGATGCCTTTTGTGATGGACAACTTTGTCAGTTTAAAGAGAAGGATGACTTCTTTTTTTGGGATGATGGCCATATGACAACATCCGGGAGTAACAAAGCTGTTCAATCTATTCTTTCTACAATAGACCTTTAAAATTACGTCAAATATCTCATGAAACCATTCCAGACCTTCCCGACTACAGATAAAAAACAGATCCAATATGTTCTCACTGACATTGATGACACCTTGACTGTTGACGGTAAATTACCAGCAGTGGCATACAAAGCCATGGAACGTCTGCAACAAGCCGGTATCAAGGTCATTCCCATCACAGGACGCCCTGCAGGCTGGTGTGACCATATAGCAAGGATGTGGCCTGTTGACGGCCTTGTGGGAGAAAATGGTGCCTTTTATTTTTATTATGACTAGGAAAGTCGTAAAATGATTCGCCGTTACTGGCGTAATGAAGAACAGAGGAAAAAAGACAGTACAAAACTTCACACAATAGAAAAACAGATTTTAAAGGATGTTCCCGGATGTCGAGTATCAGTCGACCAGCCCTATCGTGAAGCTGATCTTGCCATAGATTTTTGCGAAGATGTTGATCCCTTACCCCTCACTGCAGTGAATAAGATTGTTTCAATATTTGAATCAGCAGGAGCTGTTGCAAAGATCAGTTCTATTCACGTAAATGGCTGGTTTGGTGACTATGACAAACTGGCCATGACAAAAAGACTGTTTAAAGAGATTTTCCAACTTGATCTTGAAAGCCGTAAAGAAAATATTATTTTCTCAGGAGATTCCCCAAATGACAGCCCGATGTTCGCCTTTTTTCCGAGTAGCGTTGGGGTTGCCAATGTGCTTCAGTTTGGTGATGAACTCAAGAACAAACCTACCTGGGTGACGAAAGGAAAAGGAGGCTATGGCTTTGCTGAAATGGTTGATATCCTGCTGGATAGCTGAATATCAATAAAGTGCCTGCTTTATTTCTTCAAAATCAATATCAAATGGGCTTAAAACAGCGTTTGGTTTCCCAATGGCATACTTAACAAAAACATCCGCTTCACTTGCAGGAACGATATCACTTACTTTCTTTTGCCCAAAATAGGGTTTTGCAAAAGTGTCTAACTCCAGACCATATTTTTCAAAAACCTTATCCACCTCTACTAGTTTATCCACGCCAGCAGAACGGCACAACGATACATAAGCATCTAACAAAATTGCATTTGCCTTACCATGGTGAATCTTTTTCTGGTTGGTAAAATAATACCCAAGCGCATGCAGCAATGTTGTACCAGTATGCAAAATGACAATGCCGGCCAGTGATGACGCATATAAAAAGTCAGCTAGAACTTCATCATCAAGCTTTTTAAATCCATTACTCTTAACAACTGTTTCTAAAATCAAATCAATCGCAGAGAGTGCAATTGTGTCTGAAAACGGATTGGATCGTTTGGACAGATACCCTTCAAAGGCATGGCTAAAGGCATCAAAAACAGTCGCCCTGATTAGCCCATCGTCCAATGTTTTCAAAAATGATGGTTCCAGAATAGCAGCTACTGGGAACATACTCTCCTTTGAGATGTTCACCTTATCCATGGTCTCTAAATCGGTAATAATGGAATAGCTATTCATTTCACTGCCGGTTCCACAGGTGCTTGGAATCGCGACAACCGGTAGTGCTGATTTTAGGTCTTTGGCTTTGAGAATTTCATAAAATTCTCCCTGGTTATTTGCAAGAAGTGCCACAGCTTTTGCAGCGTCAATTGCAGATCCACCACCAAAGGCGACCACCAGATCTGTTTTATGATTTCTTACAACTGCCCCACCTTTCACCACTGTATCAATCGATGGATTTTCTTCAATCTCACTAAAAAATAACAGATTCTTATCATGAAGAAGTGACTCTGCTCTCTTTTTGAAGCCGGTTTTTATAATAGAGGTTGCTCCTGAGACGATGGAAATATTTTTGGCATTTCTGGTCAGCGACAATAAAATTGTATCAAAATCTTCTCCAACATAGGTTTTTACCGGTGAATGGAAAGAATAGGTTAATGGCATAACTGAACTCCTAAAGACAGCACGTGTTCAAAATTGAATCGTTTTTTGAGAGGATTAAAATGTTTTGGAGATTAAACCAACTGGTAGCATGTTCAGTCATCATCCTGGAACGGTCATGTTTATCTATCTACAAGATTTCAAATATCAAAATCACCACTGGCCAAGATCCACACCAAATTCATCAGCAATATCAGACAACTCGCGTAGCCTCATCCGCTGAATACCTGCCACCAGTTTTTCTATATCGGTGGCAAGTTCTTGAGATGCCAAGTCAAACTGAACACCAAAAACGTACTGCAATCCTTTTGCATCACGCAACCTGGTAATATGCCTGATATGGGCGTCTAAACTGACAATTGTTTCATTGTTGGCAAGAATTTTCAATTGGATAGTTTCATCCAGCTGAAGATCACTCTTTTTTTCTGCAGGATCATAAAAACATGCCCCATTGATACTCATATCCATGGGTCTGGTTGAAAAGGTATCATTGGTGGTCGTTCGGGTAACTTGAACATCAAACTGCATTTCTTTTGGAATTTTAGCTCGATATTCTCTAGCCCCTTTGACCTGGCGGGCAACGATGGGAAAGGAACAACTCAATACCGGCATATTCTTAATTCTGGTTTTCTCATGAAAAAAACAACAGAACTCAATCGCAGCTCGTGAAGTCAAAATACGGATCAGTACTTGTGGCGTGCTACAAATAGTGCAGTTTCCAATAGCTGGCTCAAGTGGAGTGATGATGACATGATCTGACTGGCTTAGGTATGCTCCCTTGACATACTCTTCTTCACTCAAGTCCATGTCACTATCCATCTCTTCTTCTTGCAATTCTGGAGGATGATCAAGAATTCGACAGAAGAAGAGTCTCGTTAACCCGCCGAGCTCTACCTCAACAAGGCTTTCATCGTGCAGGGCACTTTGCAAACAATTGGCCAGCGATGCGGTACTGTTTATAATATCACCACTTTCGAGCCCACTGGCTATAGATTTCTCACTGTAGTTCGCTTCAGGAAAAAAACTGTTCAGTGTTTCTTTCAGTTTTAAATTATCTTCCATAAAACTACCCAGACGACCATTTCTTCAGCTTAAAAATCACTTACGTTACCGGTGACTGGGACGGCAACAATACCCTGACAGTTGTCCCTTCTGCAGGAGAACTCTTCACAGTCACAGCCCCATGATGGGACTGCATAATGCCCACAGTTAATGCAAGGCCGAGCCCTCTGCCAACAAATTTAGTTGTATAAAAAGGATCAAAAACTTGCGATATGCCCTTCGAGCTAATCCCATGTCCTGAATCTTTTATCTGGCAAAATGTATACGTGCCATCCTGAATATTGTCACTCTGGAAAGGTACGGGAAAAGAATCCACTGTAAAATAATCAGTGTCGAATGTTACCTCAATAGTTCCCGCTCCACCATCCAATGATTCAACAGCATTCGTCCATATGCTCTCAATCACCTCTTTGATCTGCTGTTTATCTACACGGCAAGGCAGAGGTTTGTCAGGTGGAGAAAACTGTAGATCAATTGCCGCTGGTAAGTAGTCTTTCAAAGTAGTAACACATTCGTTCACTAGAGTTTCAAGGGGAATATCCTGAGGTTTAAATGGTCGCTGGCCAACATAACTCAACATCATGCTGCCAACTTGAGATGCATCATGTGCGGCCTGTGTTGCATTTAAAAACATTTTGTGTTCTTTGGAGCCGTCACAGATAGTGTATCCAATAAGCTCAAGGTTTCCCTCCACAACCATCATGGAATTATTAAACCGATGGGCAATTGCTCCCGCCATTGTTTTCAGACTCTCAAGTTTATTAATTTCTTCCTGCTGCTGGTTTAACTGTAATTGCACTTCTTCCTGTTGCTTACTTTCAGTTATATCCTGAACTGTTCCAACAGAGAGTATGGGGATGCCACTCTCATCGTAGTGGGTGATACCTCTCTCACGAACCCATTTTTCAGCTCCGTCTTTTAGCACTATGCGATGTGTAACATTATATGGATTTTTCTTTCTAACAGAGTCAATATATGTCTGATTTACTAATTTTCTATCTTCAGGATGTATTCTTTCAACGAACACTTTGTAGGTTGGCTGTAACTGATCTGGATCTATATCAAAGATTTTAAATATTTCATCTGAACAGAATAATTTATTGTTTTCTAAAGCTAACTCCCAATGACCAATTTTTGCAATTTTCTGTGCCTGTTTTAATAACTTCTCACTGCTTAGAAGTTTTTGTGTCCTATCCTCTAACTTTTGATATACCCGGTTGGAGATTCCATAAAAGACGACCAATACAAGCAGAGATAAAGCAAGAACAAACAGAAGGGAGGTTAGTATGGTTTTACGTATTTGAGCCTGTAACTCCTGCTCTTTTTTTTCTATTGTCTCATTCACTTCATCAAGATAGACACTGCTGGTAATGATCCACTGCAAGGGTTCATAGAGATAGAAGAACGTTAGCTTTTTGTTGATACTTTTTTTATCCGGTTTCGCATGCTTATACACCATATAGGAAAAACCCTGCTTTTGTATGTCCTTGAGAACCTCTTGCAAAAACAGTTTGTTATCCTGATCAACCTTGTCATCTGAAATCAACTGACCTACGGCCTCTGCCCTATTGTTATACAAAATAATCCTGGCAAAATTATCACCACCACTGGGGACAAGTAATTTCAGGATAAACATATAGGGTGCATTAGTCATGTTCTTATGACTCATACGATCCAGTGCTTTTTGTTCAATCTCAGTCGACGAGCCATTGGATTTTGTGAGGTATTCTAAACAATTGACAGATCTATCCACATCCTTCTTGATCTTGGTATACTGCCTGGCATTGTACTCTTCGACGAAATTCTCAATATTCACATTATGATAGCTCTGCAGGACATAGATATAATACCAACTAGTCAGGAGAATTGCGGTAAGGATGAAAACGAGTGGTAGTATGACAATCTTTGTTTTGAAAGAAGTGGGGTTCATTTACTTATTCTTCCTTAGAATGAATCATGCAAACTAAGCTGTTTAAGGACATATGTTATATACTATGGTAATTTTTGCCTGCAAACAAGACATACAAAGTGACACCTTGGTATTACAAAGAACTAAATCTGCCAAACAAGCTGACAATAGGGTATTTCTAGGAAAAAGAAATATGTGACAAACAAGTATACGTTAGGCAATGTTGCAGGTGTGGCAGAAAACAACTCTCTTTATAGCTGAAGTTCTTTTTATAAGGGCTTGCTTGCTTCTAGCACCATGGTCTCAAAGATATTAACCTCACGCTCATCGATATTGGTTCCGTGGGATTCTATATTTTGTAAACAAGAGTGGATTGATTTTCCGACTTCACAACGCTTGATTTGTTCATAACCAGTTTCTTCCATGGAGTCCTGGAGTGTCTTTTGGTCATATATAAACGCATGCCCCCAGTTATAAAATGCATTATTAACAACAAGCTTTGCTCTATAGTTGTGACCTGATGTCAGAAAGTTATCACTGATCCACTTAACATAATGATGCTGATCATCGTTAAGCTCTTCTGAAGCCAAGCCTAAAAAAGCATCCAAATCAGGTGTGGCCACCCGCAACACACCTCCTGATTTCAAAACCCGATAACATTCCTTCAGCATATCTGTACCCTGCTCTCTATTGATATGCTCAATCATGTGTTCACTGAAAATATAATCGAATGTTTCATCTTTAAAGGGAAATGGTTTTGCTGCATTGAGATAGGTCAGGCCACGAAAAGGAGGGGCCTTTATATCGGTTAGCAACCAACCCTTATTTTTACTTTGACCTGCACCGAGATGAAGCCTGGCTGTGTCATTTGCAGCAAGGTAAGAGTTTACCCTGTTTTTTCTCACCAGAATCATGGGGAGTTTCAGGAAAATAAAGTCAAGATCAGCCAGGAGACCAACTATGGTGGCTGACTTTTTTAGTGGTCTAAGTAGGTCCATATGAGAGCGAAGTGGCGTTGAGTAAAATAGAAGCTTGGAGATATTCTTTTTTAAATAACTCGTTTACGGATATTAGTAACCAGGAGTTCTGCAAGGATTACAACAACAAAAATGCTCAAAAGGATAACGGAAACACGATCCCAGAAGAATAAATTAAGAGCAGTATCAAGCACCATTCCAATGCCGCCAGCGCCCACTAATCCAATAACTGCAGATTCACGCACGTTGATATCCCACCTAAACAGGAAAATCCCCCAAAATGCTGGTGCAACCTGAGGCCAGTATCCTTTCATAAAAATACTTGACCAAGGTGCTCCTGCAGAAGTCAACGCCTCAATAGGGCCCGGATTTGATTCTTCAAGGGCTTCAGCAAAAAGCTTCCCCACAAAACCCACCGATCTAAAACCTATACAGACTGTACCGGCCAAAGGACCAGGTCCAAATATGGCAACAAATAAAAGAGCCCAGACCAGTGAATTTACCGAACGGGATGAAACCAGAATAAGCTTGGCAAGCCAGTTGAGCAAAGGAATCTGAACAATATTATTTGCAGCCATGATACCAACAGGTATAGCCATCACAACGGCAAGCAGGGTCCCTAGACTTGCTATATGCAGAGTTTCCAGCATCGCCTCATGAATGCCATCCGGGTAGTAGGCAAAATCCATTGGCCACATGCGGACTAAAAGATCAGCAACCTGAGTTGGTGCGTCATACAAAAATTCCGGAATAACCTCAACAGCACTTAGCGAAACTGACAGGGCAATCGCAAAACCGAGAAAAACAGCAAACCTGGCCATCCTCTCACGAAAAGTAAAACGTTCCCATGTATGCACAGCTATCTCACTCATTGGAATACTTTTTTAATTTGAAGAGATATCATCTCACTGACCATAACAAGCCCAATGATGGAGACAAGAATTGCCGCTAGAAAGTCATAGTCAAAGCGCTGGAAAGCAGCAAATAATGTTCCGCCAATACCACCTGCGCCAACTATACCGACCATGGTAGAATTACGGAGATTAGCATCAAATTGATAGGAGGAAAATCCGATAAAACGATTTTGAACCTGAGGAATAACAGCATACACAATGATACTGATAAACGGCGCACCGGCTGATCTCAATGCTTCAACGGGCTTTAAGGATATCTCTTCGATGGCCTCGGCAAATAATTTCCCAATGAAACCAATGGATGCAAAGATAAGGGTCAGGATACCGGCAAGTGGGCCAAAGCCAACTGCTTTTACAAAGAGGATCGCAAAAATAACCGGATGAAAGGATCTGCAAAGGGCAATAAAAACCCTGGCCGTCCAACTGACCCAGGATGGCATAAGGTTTCTTGCTGCTAAAAGGCCAATGGGAAGTGATAAAACAATTCCAAATGCCGAGGCAATAACTGCAATTTCAACGGTTTCCAGAAGATTCCCAACCAGAAGTTTCCATCGTGTGAAGTTAAGAGGAACCATTTCACCAAGGAAATCAGCACCGTTACTCAGACCAGCAACAAAACGTACCCAGGAGACATTCAGGTAATTTGCAGCGTAAATAACATACAAGATTGCCAGCAACCAACCTGCTCGCGCCCACCAGTTCGTTTTAAATGGTGTCCCGTATTGCGGCTTTATCTTTTCATTCACTGCAGCCAACTTGCTCCACCGTAAATTTCTTTGAGATTTTCATTGCTGAGCTCAGAGGGTGGGCCATCATAAATAATACCACCTTGGGACAGGCCAATAACTCTATCAGTAAAACGTTTGGCCAGTTCAACATCGTGAATATTGATAATAAACGGAATTCCGTAGGTCTCTGAAAGCTCCACGAGCAGTTCCATGATTTCAACACTGGTTTTTGGATCAAGCGATGAAGTCGGCTCATCAGCCAACAATACATGCGGGTTCTGAATAATTGCCCGGGCAATACCAACCCGCTGCCGTTGACCTCCTGAGAGACTGTCTGCTCGCTGATGAGCAAATTCAAGCAAACCGATGGACTCAAGCAATTCAAACGCCCGATTGATCTCTTCAGCAGGATATTTTCTCAGCCATGCCCGCCAGGGAGAAATAGACCCCAGACGGCCACAAAGAACATTTTCCATAACCGAAAGCCGTTCCACCAGATTAAACTCCTGGAAGACCATGCCGATCTTACGCCTGGCTCTTCTCAATTCTTTTCCATTGAGTTCGGTAATGTTTTCACCACTGACATAGACGTTACCGGAAGTCGGAGGAATCAACTTGTTAACGCACCGTATCAAGGTACTTTTCCCTGTACCCGATGGCCCGATAATGGCAACACAGTTTGTTCCCTCAACTTCAAAGCTGATACCATTTAATATCGGCTTTCCAGGAACGTACTCCTTCACCAGATTGTCAATTTTAAGTGATCTCTTGGGCTGAGTTCCACTTGATTTATTTTGCTCACTCATCATGTTGCTTTAAAAATAACTCAGGGAAATAAGAATCACCCCATAATCAGTCACTGACCATGGGGCGTTGTTTAAAAAGGTTTGCCTTTTTTTATTTCTTTGCTGCTTTTGCTTTTTTCTTAGCCGCTTTTGCAGCATCCTTTGCAGCCATTTTCTTCAAGCCAGCCTGATTATAAGAGGTACCGGTGGAAGCAGCGATATCACGAATAATCTTCCAGTCTTCTTGGTATGTTACAGGAAAAAACCTATCTGCTCCACCAAAGGTCTCCTGCATTTCTGGAGTAAAACGATAGGAATGAAAAGCATCAACAATTTTCTTAGCAAGATCAGGGTTCAAGTTATGCGCCAAACCAAAGGATGAGGTGGGGAACTTTACACTGGTGAAAACGATACGAAAATCATCAGCATTGATTCTACCAGCTTTGGCCATCCGCTTAAATACATCTCCTGCAACTGGAGCTGCATCGTAATCGCCATGGGCAACACCAAGAATAGACTGATCATGCTTACCGGAATATACAACGGTGTAATCTTCGTCAGGAACTATGCCATGCTGTGGGAAAAGTGCGCGTGGAGCAAGGTTTCCAGAGTTTGACGATGCTGAAGTATGAGCGATACGTTTTCCTTTAATATCCTCAAGTTTCTTAATGTCACTGTCTTTTTTGGTTACAAGAAGAAGGTTATAGCCCTGAAAGCTCTCCTCGGTGCCCTTTACAGCGATAGGTACATAGCCCGCAAGATTAACGGCAAAACCAGTTGGTCCAGTTGAAAAACCAGCAATATGAAGACGTCCGGAACGCATCGCTTCAACTTCAGCGGCATTTGATTGAACGGTATAGTAAATTACTTTTTTTCCAGTCGCTTTTGTGAGATATTTCTGAAAATCAGAAAAGGCGTCCTTGTACACGGCAGGATCTTCAACCGGAGTAGAAGTAAAAACAAGAGTTGTGGTATCTTTCCAGTTCTTTTCGTCTTTTGGTGTATCGGCTACAAGATCTTTATTTTCATCACAATAGCGTTCGTCGAGTGTTCCGCGATTTGTGCAATTATCAGATGCGTAAGCAACATTTGCCATAAACAAAGCTGCTAATGTTAGTGTCAGAATTTTTTTCATTTTTCCAAACCTCTCCTGTTTGAGTAAGGTAACTGAACCTACAATAAATACGCCAATTATCGAATAGAATTATCCGCCAACTGGTACTGCCGCACAGATCAAAATAATAAAAAACATTCACAATGCGTTACGTATATATTATTTATAATGTCATTTCACTTTTAGTTGTTTGTACCTAGGACTGTCAAGGATTAAGTTACGGAAATCAGCACTATTTTTCGATGATTTTTTCTTTATAAAAGAACAAACAGCTAGTTAGGTATTTCCTCTTTTCACGGAGTATACAAAAATGAGCATTCACAAACTGGGAAACAGTCAATTATCAGTCACACCGATGGGTCTTGGCCTTGCGGCATTAGGGCGTCCTGGATATATCAACCTTGGTCATGGCGATGACCTTGAGAATAATCACGATGTTGCGATTATGGAGGCAAAGGCGCACGATGTTTTAGATGCAGCCTGGGAATCTGGAATTCGTTACTTTGATGCGGCGAGGTCCTACGGTAAAGCCGAAGATTTTTTATGCTCCTGGCTTTCAAAACGTAACATAGCAGAGAGCGAAATCACCATCGGCTCAAAATGGGGATACACCTATACGGCAAACTGGCAGGTTAATGTTGAAAAGGGAACACAACATGAAGTGAAAGATCATTCCCTTGATGTTTTACAGCGACAGATAGTTGAAAGTCGTGATCTGTTAGGTGGACAACTTGATTTATACCAGATTCACTCAACCACCCTTGATAGTGGTGTGCTTAGTAATACAGCTGTCTTGACAGAACTGGCCAGGTTACGGGATAAAGGTCTATCCATCGGATTTTCGGTAACTGGAACACAACAAGCAGAGACCATAGAACGTGCCCTTGAAATTGAGTTCGATGGGGTTCTGCTCTTTTCTGCGGTACAGGCAAGCTGGAATATACTGGAACAATCAGTGGCACCAGCTCTTCAGATAGCCCATGACGCAGGGCTTGGGGTTATAATAAAAGAAGGACTTGCCAATGGACGCCTCACCACACGGAATACTGCTGTTGAATTTCAGCCACAGATAAACCTACTGCAGAAATTAGCAAAAGAGCAGAACAGTACGGTGGACGCACTTGCTCTTGCGGCTGTTATTAATCAACCCTTTGTTGATGTGGCCCTAAGCGGTGCTGCCACTGTTGAACATTTGAAATCTAATCTTGGAGCATTGCAGATCACATGGAAGGATTCACTCACTGAGCAATTGCAGGAATTACTTGAACCGGTGGATAACTACTGGCATACGCGTAGCAAACTGGCCTGGAATTAAATGATTGTCCAGATAATTGCAGATAAGCACCTGCTACATTGATTTTAAGATTTCAAGACTTTTTAAGATACTTCTTTTATCTACCAACTGATCTGAAACAAATTTGTGGACTATACTCGATAATAACGTTTGGTAAGGTAAACCTTCAGTCTCAGCTCTATGTTTAAGTAGCTCCAGATCATTTACTTTGAGCCGTAAACTTATACTTTTTTTTGTATTAGCCTTGTCAATCATATCCTCAACAAGCTGTTTTTTTTGATTACCAACAGGACTGAATTGAGAAAGATTATTTTCAATATCTTTTTCGTAGTTATCTAGTTTTGATTTCATGATTTCACCCCGTATATTTCTTATTAAGTTTCCGACTGGGATATGCTGTTTTCAAAACAATGTTTGATTGAGCATCGATGACAAATGGCACCGAATAAACATAATCGTTTAGTTTTATAACAAATATTTGCTGGTTCGACCTTGATGGATTTTCTAATATATCAAGATAACCTTTTCTGAGGATGATCTCTGATATCTGCTCAAAAGAAATATCTCTTTCGATTTGTAATTTTTGATTTTTCTCATCATCCCAAATGATCATACTAGACAGCCCCTACCAACTATATATACAACGTATATTCATTGAAACTCTATTGTCAATTAAAAGCCTGGATAAATCGTTTAATCCGTAAATTTCAGAGATTCCATCATTTTTGATTTTCACGACAAAAGATCTTCCAATTTACTTTTCATATCTGACTGTTGAACAGGTTTCACCATAAACGCATCGGGTGTAATCTCCTGAAAAGGAGCCTCATCTTCTGAATAACCACTAATAAGAAGAACTGGTATATCCGGATCAATCTCTTTAATTTCTTTCATTGCCTCAATACCTGTCATTTCCGGCATCAAGATATCCAAAATAACAGCACAAAATTGCCGCCCCTCCTCCCTGAACTTGCCCACAGCCTCCCGGCCATCCACAGCAGTATGTACAGTAAACCCAATATCTTCAAGCATCAGCTGAATAGTCATTAATATTATAGGCTCATCGTCTGCAAGCAGAACATCACCGGATAACGGCACAGCTGCTACAGAATTGCTATCAGAAGAAATTGTGAACTTTTGTGGGGGAAGGGTAATGGATGGCAACAATATTCTAACTGTCGATCCCGCCCCAACTGTACTTTCAATGGTTATTGCGCCCCCATGAGTTTGTATTATTCCACCACTTAAAGCAAGTCCAAGTCCACGCCCTACAAGCCGTGTGCTATAAAACGGTTCAAAAATTTGCTGAATATTTTCCTGACTAATCCCATGACCGGAATCTTTAATCTGACAAAATGCGTACAAACAATCATCTTCGTGTTTTTCCTCTTGAAAAAAGAGAGGCAATGACTCCTTTGCCACATGCTCAAGTCCAAAGCTGATTTCAATTATCCCAGATTCATCGCCTAAAGACTCTCTGGCATTAGTGAGGATACTTTGGAAGACCTTTTGTATCTGAGATGGATCCATAGAACAGTACAGATCATGCTTGGGAGGAATAAATTCAAGAGAAAAAGAAGGCTGTAAACTACTTTCCAACTCACTGACGCTTTCTCTGGCAATATCCACCAAAGACATTTCTTCGAGTTGCAACACCCTCTGCCCCACATAACTGAGCATCATTGAGCCAATCTGAGATGCCCCCTGAGCAGCCTGAAATGCATCAGAAGACATTTGATATTCCTTGGAATCTACAGAGAATCGGGATTTCATAATTTCCAGATTTCCCTGTACGCCCATCATTGCATTATTAAAACGATGAGCAACGGCACCAGCCATGGTTTTCAGACTAGTGAGCTTTATAAGTTGTTCCTTCTGTTTACTGGTCTGTAGTCTTTCGTCTTCCTGGGTCTTTTGTTCAGTAATATCACGAATGATTTCCATCGAGGAAACCGTACCGTCATTGTTAGTGACAGGTGTTGCCACGATTTCAAAAATCCTGCCATCTTCAATTGCCGGACAGTAACGAGCATTTTCTCCTTTGTTAATCACGTCCTGCAAGAGGCAATGAGGACAGGGTGTATTCCGCCCCATGAGCACTAAATGACAACTATTGCCGCAATGATTGCCAAACCAGTTAATAAGCGTTTGATTCATAAGACTAATTTTATAATCCGCATCAACCAGCCAAAGCCCTATTCCAATATCGTCAATTGCAGCGATATATCGCTGCAATTGTAACTGACTTTGCAGCAATGCTTCTTCGGCAAGTTTTCGTTCAGCAATCTCCCTGCTCATTGCTTCATTAGCCGTTGCAAGGTCGGATGTACGCTTATTGATAATATTATCACGATCTAAAATCTGTTCCTGATGATCGTTTTCCACTGCATCTGCGCGTTCAATCAGTTTCTTAATCCAGGGCACATTACTTAAAATTGCTTTAGTAATACGCACCAGCGGACCCGGCTCCTGAAATCGAAGTTCAAAATCCCATATAGCACACCTGTCATCATCAGGATTATCCGGACCTGCATCAATACAGTGAAGAGTAACGCTTATGTCAGTAGCTCCAGCTAATCTTGCGTAGGAAGCAAAACAGCCGGCATTCCATTGCATGGTAAACTCACCGACAACAATTCCCGGGTTATGGGTAATCCTTATATCCACAACCCCCTTGGCAAGCTGTTTAACTGCGTACTGTTTGGTTCGATTGTATTTGGCGGCTTCTTTCGAAACCTTACTAGCAACCCCATGGGTACCCAATAAGGGGATACCAAGGGCAGTCTTTAACATTGGCTGAGTTTTGTAAATTGTACTACCCACCTTGTAGCCCAGCCTGGGGTCAGGAATATGTTCCTGAATAGCATCGAAAAATGCTTTAACAAATCTATGAGAGAACCAGTATCTTGGAGTCTGTAAATGTTCCAGACGAACCTGCTCGATTTGGCCACTTTTCAGATTCTCAACATAACAGGGGAACATTTGCGATATCTGTTCTATCGCATTATCCAGATCAAGATCCGGATGATTCTCCTGTAAATAGTGAATCAGCCAATAGGTGTTTAAGGCCGACACCTCCTTCGGCATGACCTCAGTATTTCTTTGGGTTAGCATGTCAATCGTGTAAGTAATAACCTCTGGCAATTTCGGTGAATTCCTGCACCTGCTGCTCCTGCCAGTTTTGATCTTTACCCAGCTCTTTTGCCAGAATTTTAGCTACTTCGGGAGCCATTTCAATTGCAGCCCTGGCATCAAGAAAAAGAGCTCTCTGCCGTCTTGCCAGTATATCTTCAACCGTTCGTGCCATTTCATAACGTGCCGACCAGATGACCTCAATACGTGTATAGGGAAGCCCTGAATGTAGCTGTTCACCCAATTCAGGATGATCCAACACATGATCACGCATGTAATCGGCATCCGATCCGTAATAGTAGAGAGGATCTTTGTAATCTACGTTTGCCAGCCAGCCATGGATTGGCATATCCTCCGTTCTGCATTTCTGAGTTTTAAGTCCTCCCACCATGGCCGCTTTATCCACGGTATCTTCAGCCATCTTGCGGTAGGTTGTCCATTTTCCACCCGTTATGGTGACTAGCCCCGATAGTGATACCCGTAGATGATGACTTCTTGATATCTCCTTGGTGCTGGTACTCTCACCCTCTTCTTTTGGAGCAGCAAGAGGTCTGAGACCTGCAAATATGGAAAGGATATCCTCACGCTGCGGTTCACGAGTCAGATATTGTTTGGCTGTTGAGAGAATAAATTCAATTTCTTCTTCCAAAGCTCGCGGTTCAAGGGAACAATCATCCAGTGGAGTATCGGTGGTTCCAACCACAACCCGGTCATGCCACGGAACCGCAAAAAGAACCCTGCCATCGGAGGTCTTTGGGATCATGATGGCAGAATCACCTTTTAGAAACTGTTTATCCAGTATGATATGCACTCCCTGACTTGGTTTAACAAGGGGTGGTGCATCCGGATCATCCATCTTCATTATATCGTCGACAAATACTCCAGTGGCATTCACCACACTTTTGGCAAGCAGATTATGAGTATTACCACTTTCCAGATCCACAGCCTCCACACCTGAAATAATACCATCCTCATTTTTGGTGAGCCCGGTTACACGCATATAATTTATGAGTACACCGCCATGTTCAGCACAGGTCTGAGCGATATTTACTGCCAGCCGGGAATCATCAAACTGACCATCATAATAGATTACACCACCACGAAGACCTTCTGTTTTAAGATTGGGTATGGCACGCAGAACTTCATTGGAAGAAAGTGATTGAGAGGGGCCAAGGCCAAGTTTTCCGGCCATCATATCGTAGACCTTCATGCCCACTGTATAAAAAGGTCCATCCCACCAGTCGTAATTTGGAATAATAAAGGATTGATTCTTAACCAGATGAGGAGCATTTTGCCGCATAAGCCCTCTTTCATGAAGAGCTTCAAGTACCAGAGAAATATCCCCCTGAGCGAGATAGCGAACACCGCCATGAACCAGCTTTGTGGAACGACTCGACGTACCTTTACTGAAATCTGACTGCTCCAAAAGCAATGTTTTATACCCACGGGATGCTGCATCGAGTGCAGTACCAAGGCCGGTTGCACCACCACCGATAACAATAAGATCCCATTGTTTGCCAGCTTGTTCCTTTACATTTACCAGCATTCGTTCGCGTTTCATGGACTCTCTCCATTAAATAATAAGGTTATTTTGCTAAGTATAACATCACCTTTTACATACTTACTAACACATCTACAAAGGAGTAACCTGTAAGTCAATCTATTCAAAATGACCTCACCAAAACCATAAACGATTCGTACCTGCCACCTGGGTTGACCTTTTCTAAAACACCTGTTAATTTAACACAAATTCTAAAAAGGTGTTACAAATGCTCAAGCGCTTTACTGTCTCAATGGAAGAAGACCTTCTCGATGATTTTGATAGCTTCATTCAGGATCGTCGCTACCAGAACCGATCTGAAGCCCTCCGTGATCTCATCCGCAACCGCATTATTGAAAAAGAGTGGCAGGCAGACAAAGAAGTGATGGGTGTTATTTCCCTCGTTTACGATCACCACCAGCATAAACTTCAGGAAAAAGTAACTGAGTTACAGCACGGTTTTCATCATCAGATTGTCTCCACCACACATGTCCACATGGATCACGACAACTGTCTTGAAGTAATCATTGTACGCGGCAAAGCGGGTGAAGTACGAGGGCTGGCCGATAGTCTCAGTGCATTGCGTGGTGTTCGAAACAGTAACTTGTCCATGAGCTCAACAGGTGTTGATCTCCATTAAGCTGAGAGAGTAAATCATGCATATCTCAGAAGGAGTCTTAAGTGCGCCGATATTGGCAGGTGGTGCAGTTCTTACAACGGTGGGTACAGCCATTGGCTTGAAAAAGCTTGATTACGATCATATTATGACCGTATCACTTCTTTCTGCGACATTCTTTGTGGCCTCGTTAATTCATGTACCCATTGGCCCTGGATCTGTGCATCTTCTTCTTAGTGGACTGCTGGGTATTATCCTTGGCTGGAGTGCCTTTCCTGCAATTGTTACAGCTCTCGCCTTGCAGGTACTGTTCTTTCAATATGGCGGAATAATCGTCCTTGGTGTAAACGGATTTATTATTGCCGGGCCTGCTGTGCTCTTTGGTATTCTCCTTAAGCCCATGGTAACAGGAAGCAAAAAACAGCAAATGAGTGCTGGATTTCTTGCCGGATTCTGTTCTATTTGCCTATCAGCACTCCTTATGGCAACGGCTCTTTTTCTCTCAGATCAGGGGTTTTTACGTGTTGCAGGCCTTGTGCTGCTCAGCCATCTCCCGGTGATGCTTATTGAAGGGCTGATAACCATGTTTGTGGTCACCTTTTTAAACAAGGTGCAACCGGAAATTCTTTCGTTTAACTGATACTCACAAATAACTATGCTTATACGATCTTTCTTTCTTCTGAGCTCTCTTCTGCTTCTGCCCTGCCTTGCACAGGCCCATAAAATTCATGTTTTTGCCTGGGTCTCTCACAATACAATCACAGTGGAATCCAGCTTTTCCAGTAATCGGCCTCTTGTTAAAGGAACAGTAACGGTTCAAGACAACAAATCCAAAGATGTACTGCTTGAAGGAATTGGGGACGCAAAGGGAATTTTCACCTTTGAAATTCCAAGCGTAGCTAAAAAAAGTGCTTTGGATTTACTCATCATAGTCTCTGGTGGAGAGGGCCATCAAAGCCAGTGGCTCGTCCCTGCCAGCGAATATCTCTCAGGCCATGTATCAGTTCCATCAAGCAAACAATCATCAGAGATTAGGCAGGCCGCCCCACCTGAAGTGAGTAAGGAAGAACTGAAAAAGATTATCGGAGAACTCCTTGAAAAAGAACTCGCTCCCATAAAACGAAGCCTCGCAGCAGCAGAAAACAAAAAGCCGGACTTTCGAGATATCATGGGTGGAATCGGATATCTTCTTGGTCTTGCAGGACTGATCAGCTGGATGAAAAACCGTAAACCTAAGGGGCAATCTAATAAATGATAGAGGAACCCTTTGCAAACGGTGTAAGTTTTTTTCATAAACGTGATCCTCGGGTCAAGATCATCGCTGCTGCAAGCCTTAGTCTGGTACTGGCCCTCACGTCATCATTTACAACAGCGATAACCGGATTTTTCTTTACCGCTCTTCTCCTTATCCTTTCCAAACCCGATTTTTCTTTTCTCTTAAAACGTATCATGGCTGTGAATATCTTCACTCTCTTTCTTCTTGTTACTCTGCCTCTCACATATGGCGGAGATGAGACAGTGAAGTTTTTATTTTTTAACATCAGTACTGATGGCCTGCGTATGGCTATGCTTATCGCTCTAAAGACAAATGGGATACTCTTTTGCTTTCTGGCACTCCTTGCCACATCTTCCATCGTCAGCCTCGGCCACGGCATGGAGAAGCTTGGACTGCCCCTAAAGCTTATATTTCTGCTCCTTTTTTCCTATCGCCAGCTCTTTGTTATTTTTCAGGAATACCAACGCTTGCAACGAGCAGCCAAGCTCAGGGGATTTGTCCCCGCGAACTCACTGCACACCTATCAAACCTATGCCTACCTTTTTGGTATGACCCTTGTTAAAAGCTGGAATCGTGCCCAACGCGTACAACAAGCCATGGTGCTGCGCGGGTTTAGCGGCAGGCTCATTCCCTTAAACCAGCCCAAACCCAGCGTAATTGATTATGGATTTCTTCTCAGCTTACTGATTATCAGTTTGATCCTTGCCGGATTTTCTCTCATCCCTCTTCCATCGTGACCCATATGAACGAAGTGCCACTGCTTGAACTCCGTGATATCTGCTACTCCTTCAAAGACTCCGACTCGCAACTGCTGAACAAAATTAACTTTACTATCAGCTCAGAACGCATCGGGCTTATCGGCGCCAACGGTTGTGGCAAAACAACTCTGTTTCAGATTATTATGGGATTGTTGCAGGCAGACAAGGGGGAAATCCTTCTTGATGGTGCAAAGATTGAAACAGAAAAAGAGTTACGCAATCTACGACGCAAACTTGGCTTTCTTTTCCAAAATTCAGATGATCAGCTTTTTTCTCCAACGGTTCTTGAAGATGTGGCCTTTGGCCCTTTAAACCTTGGAATGTCCCCGGATGATGCCAGAAAAATATCGATCGCTACCCTTGAACATCTGGGCCTGAAAGGATTTGAAGATAGAATTACCCACAGGTTGTCTGGAGGTGAAAAGAAACTTGTAGCCCTTGCCACCATTCTTTCCATGAAACCGCAACTACTACTCCTTGATGAACCAAGCAATAATCTTGATCCTGCAACAAGAGAACGACTGATAGAAATCCTGCGAACTCAGGACATGCCCCATATCATTATCTCACATGACATGGACTTCCTCGCTTCAACATGCACAACTCTCTATACCCTCCAGAGTGGCCAACTTGCCCGTTGTGAACAAAAACAAATTCACAGCCATGAACATATTCATCCCTATGGTGAACATCCGCATCAGCACGGAACGTGATACAAACCTACCTAACTATCTAATTTACAACCATTTTCATGACCACCCTAAACCAATCTAAAAGATTGTATTACTACAGATGGAATCTACAATTCAGCTAAAAAAAAATCTGTCTACTAAGTTAGACAGTGTCTAATTTAGTAGACAGATTTTGTAATTTAAACTTCTCTCGTAAATCAGAAACATCCCGTGACGCGCCCTATTCCAGAAGAACTCCACACGATTACGTTAATTACGATAACGTGGCACTGTAATTGCATTATTGTTATGTGCGTTAGCCCGAACCTTGAAAGTGTCTTTTTCTTTGATGTACCTATGTCTGTAAAGTGTAATACAAATAATGATATTCAATATTTTATAGCACTACATCTATTTGAAAAAAAACGACTTTTCTAACACAAAGAAGGTGCGCAATATTTTGTTTTACTGGTGTTTTTCCAAAGAGTATGATTCAATCATTCATGATTGAGGATCATATTAACCGATAAAATTTTTCTATTCGATCAGCCATGCAAAACGATACTACAAAATTTGACGAATCCCCTATCGAAGTTGCCCCCCGTATCTGGTGGGTGGGCCATGTACTCAAAAACGATCCATTTCAATGCCATGCCTATCTCATTGAACAAGGCGATCAATCAGTTCTTGTGGACCCCGGATCACTGCTCACCTTTGAGACCACTCTCAGAAAAGTCAAAGATATTATCCCCTTTGACAACATTCGCTACATTATCTGTCAGCACCAAGACCCTGACATTGCGGCCTCTCTACCAATCATCAATACACTTGTCACACGAGAAGATGCCGCCATTCTATGTCACGGAAGAGCCGCAGCCCTGCTCAAGCACTACAAGCTCGATATTCCCATGCAATTAATTGAAGACATGGACTGGTCCCTCACACTGGAAGATCGAACTCTAAACTTTATTTTTACTCCCTATGCCCATTTCCCGGGGGCTTTCTGTACTTTTGACAACAAAAGTGGAAGCCTCTTTTCCAGCGATCTCTTTGGCGGTCTCACTGAAAACTTTAGTCTCTACGCCCAGGATGAGAACTATTTCGAGGCGATGCGGCCATTTCATGAACACTACATCCCAAGCAATGCCATTTTACGGCACGCCATTGAATCAATAAAAAAATTTCCTGTTACTCAAATAATGCCACAGCATGGCTCTATCATTCCACCGGATCTTGTGGAATCCATGATGTCGCGTATGATGGAACTGGAATGCGGTATTTTTCTTGACGAACCGGCTCTATCAGAGGTTATACGTCTCTCTGAGATTAACAAAATTCTGCGTGAAATAAATGATCTTATGATTCTTTCCAAAGATTTTAAGAGCATTGCAGCGGGTCTTTTAACCATAACCCAGAAATTTCTGCCTGTTACATCCTTTGAGTTTTATTCCCTGCTCCATAAGGATCAATATCTTCACCTCACTCAGGACGATTACTTCTGCGGAGAAATGTCTGTTCCCCCCTACCATTTAAGGAAGCTTATCTCCATCAGCATGGTTGAGTGGTATTCAAAGCGTAATATGGATCAGGATATGGATGCACTGCCAATCCACAAAACAGGAGAAAATCCCTGCCTGGTTCTCCCCCTCAGCAACGATGACATGAATGTAACTGGTGTTGCCGTAATACACCTCAGCGAACCGCTGGTCCCTGGCTCCAGCATGAACAAAATTGTTTCAAGATTCCAGGCACCGCTTCAGGTTGCAGTGGAACGAGAGACAATGCTTCGAGCCATGGACATGGAACGACAACATATCTATGAACGAGCCAGTCGTGATCCACTCACAAACCTCTACACCAGATTTTATATGCAAGACACGGTACAGAGAATTCTTGATCTCCAGAAACGTGACAAAAAGACCTCAATGCATCTGGCCATGATCGATATTGATCACTTTAAACGAATTAATGACAACTACGGGCATAATGCCGGCGATACGGCTCTCAGGGAAATAGCAAAAATTATTATAAGAGAAATACGTTCAAGCGATCTGCCCGTCCGGCTTGGGGGCGAAGAATTTGGAATTTTTCTCGCTGGAACCACACTCGATAAAGCAATAAACTTTTCAGAGCGATTACGACTGAAGATTGAAAGATTCAGGCATCCCGAACCAATTGCAAACGAGACGCTCACAGTTTCCATAGGGCTCGCCGAAGGAAGAATTGGTGATACCCTGGAATGCCTTATTGAACGGGCTGACAAAGCACTGTACAGAGCAAAAAATAAGGGCCGCAATCAGCTGCAAATGGCAGATGTTGACTATACCTGATACTTCTCTATAATATCTTCTGGAATACGGGTTGGGCGTCCGTTTTTAAGTGATATCATGGTGAAACTGACCTGCCCTTTTGCAGCAACTTTGTCATTTTCACCCTTCACTATCCAGAAGTTAATCATCACCTTGGCGCCATGAAATTCTTCCAGCTGAGTCCTGACCTTAACAGTTTTATCCTGCAATAATATTGGTCGTTTATACTGAATATTGACTTCAGAGGCCACCCAGGAGAATCCACGTTCCACAAATGCTTCCATTGCCACTTTATAATCCTTATTCATCTGGTCATAACGAGCCATGAGAATATAATCCAGGTATCTGGAGTAGTGGACATGGTTGTTCATATCTATATCATCTGGGCGCACGGTAATTTCTGTTTCAAAGATGGAATACATTTTCCCCTCATATGGTTTTTAATTTTTTTCCCACTCAGTGCACAGGATTTACACCCTTAGTAAAGGAAAGAACAGTTTTCTTTTTTTGCTTTGGAAAGAAGAGCAAAAGTTGTAAATTAAAACACAAAGCAATCCTCACATAATAAAAGCACTCTCAAATATATACTATGATAACAGCCGGTATCGCTATACTTCTTGCCACAGGACTCATTGCGGCAAAAATATCCCAGCGAATACATCTGCCTTCAGTTACCGGTTATATCATTGCCGGATTGCTCATGGGGCCCACCGGATTCAATCTCATATCAGAAGAATCCATCGGTCATAACCTTGACCATTTCACCAATATTGCTCTCATGCTCATCGCCTTTGGTATTGGCGAACACATCGAACTGAAAAAGCTGACCAAACATGCCAGAAGTGTACTTTTTATTGGTCTCTTTGAAACGAGTTGCACTTTTATTCTTATTACAACTGCTATCTTTGGAGTCGTGACCCTTACCGGACTTGGAATTGATGGCTGGCAGCTTAAAGAAAACCTGGCCCTCTCAATTCTTTTAGGAGCAGTTGGTGTGGCAACAGCTCCTGCAGCAACACTGCTTGTAATCCAGGAACTCAAGGCAAAGGGCCCGCTCACATCCTCCCTTATGGCCATTGTTGCCATTGATAATGGCCTGGCCATAATCCTTTTTGGATTTGCTGTATCCATTACCCACCAGATTATCGGTCAGAGCGAATTGCCCATGGTTCTGGCAATTGCCAATGGATTTTTTGAAATTTTTCTCTCGTTGTTACTAGGCTGGGTTACGGGATTTTGTCTGGAAACAGTACTTAGAAGGCTTAAGAAAGATGGCGAGATGCTCACCGCAGGCCTTGCCATCCTGCTGCTTTGCAGTGAGCTTGCCGTATATTGGAATCTCTCAGCACTACTTGCCGGAATGGTTGCCGGATTTACACTGGTGAACAAGGCAGAACGGGATGTAAGAGTATTCAGGGCATTAAATAGTTTTGAACCACCTATCTACGTACTCTTCTTCACACTTGCCGGCACCCATCTTGACATTAAGACCCTTGGTAGCGTGGGACTTCTTGGGATTGTTTATTTTCTCACCAGAATTGTAGGAAAAATTGGAGGTGTCCAGATTGGAGCGCGATTTGGAAACACCCCTGATATTGTACGAAAACATCTTGGTTTCACACTGATCCCTCAGGCAGGAGTTGCCATTGGACTGATTTTTCTTATCAGCGCAGACAGCAGTCTTGCGTTCTGCTCCCCTATTATTACGCCTGTCGTTCTTACTGGTGTCTTTCTTTCTGAGCTTATTGGCCCACTTTCCGCAAAATTTGCAGTGATCAGCGCAAAGGAAGCAACAACTCCTGAACACGATGAACTCGTAGATCCAGACTGCCTTGATTTCACAGCAAAAGAATGTGATCAATTTTTGAGATCGGAGGCAGGAGTAAAGATCCTTCCCTGGACATGGAAAAAGCTCAAGCCTTCCGGCACCTCTGAAAACGTTGTCGTTTTTGGTGCCACACGCCGTCATACGGTAAATGGTATCGCCAGAATCGCCACTATTTTTGCTCATTATTACAGAGCACACCCCATGGCTGTACTTGTCCGCCCAGCAGATAAACCAATCTCACAAACTCGCTACTTTCAGATCGAAAGAAAGGAAGTGGAAAGCATGGGATACTCTCTAAAGACTGAGGTTGTTCCCGATCAAAATATCGCATCAGGTCTCGTGGCTGCCGTTGAATACAACAACGCCAAAGCCGTTGTGCTCAGTTATCCACTCCATGATGAAAATTCTAATTTTCCTAAAATTCTGGAAACAGTGGCTGAAAATGTCTCCTGCCCTGTGATTGTTGTTCAGTTTTATGGAGTTCTCCACACTGAAAGGGTTCTTGTTCCTATAATAGACTTGGATGATCTGGT
>DAOVZA010000185.1 GCA_030635405.1 Desulfocapsa sp. | reverse complement strand
GAACGAGAAGTGCAGGTTCGCACCGTAGAACTTTTGCAGCATAATAAAATGCTTGAGAAGGAGATGAAAAAGCGCCAGGCACAGGAAGCCATGGTTCTTCAAGCTCAACAGGAATGGGAACGTACCTTTGACGCAATGCCGGATATGATTGCCATTGTTGATTCTGATCATAATATTATTCGTATGAATAAGAGCATGCTCGAAAAAAGCGACCAATCATCGGAAAGTCTGCTGGGTACTAAATGTTACGTCTGGTTATACGGAAAGGATGCAATTCCGGAACGTTGCCTTCATACAGAGTTAAGCAATGATTACCGAACATATCGAGCCGAAATATTTGAAAAACACCTTGGAGGCCACTGCGAACTGATTGTTGCACCTTATTTTGATTCTAAAGGCGTATCGAGTGGATCTGTCCATATCGTTAGAGACATAAACGAATATAAAAAGGCCGAGCAAGAGAAAGAGAAAGTTCAATCCCAGTTGCTCCATGCTCAAAAACTTGAATCAGTAGGGCAACTCGCTGCAGGAATCGCTCATGAAATAAATACCCCGACACAATTTATTGGTACGAACATAGATTTTCTTGACGAAGCTAGTCAGGATATTCTAAACTTTATGAAGGAGCTTAAGGGAATCCTTAAAGACGCATCTCCTGAAATTAATGAAGCTGTAAATACAGCTATTGAAGAGATGGATTGGGAGTATTTGGCTGAGGAGATGCCTCTTGCTATTTCTCAATCCCATGATGGCGTGCATCGGGTAACCTCCATTGTTCGTGCCATGAAGGAGTTCTCGCATCCGGGAAGTAAGGAAAAAGAATCACTCAATCTCAACAATATTATAAATACAACAGTAACCGTTGCACGTAATGAGTGGAAATATGTGGCTGAGCTAGATCTTAATCTTGATGAGGAACTCCCTGACGTTCCACTGCTTGCCGATGAGATGGGACAGGTTATTCTGAATATGCTGGTGAATGCGGCCCATGCAATTGCTGATAAACTTGGAGATAATCCCGAAGGTGATAAGGGAACGATCACCATCAGCACAAGTAAAAATGGAAACACTATAGAGATGCATATACAGGATACAGGAGCTGGCATGCCTGAGAAGGTACGTCTTAGAATATTTGATCCTTTTTACACCACGAAAAAAGTTGGTAAAGGGACAGGGCAGGGACTTGCCATCAGTCATGATGTCATTGTGGAAAAACACCTGGGTGCTATTTCAGTAGAATCAACACCAGATGTTGGAACAAAATTTATCATCAGTTTGCCAATGAAAGAGGAAGCAATCTTATGAGCGAAAAAAAACATATTCTGTTTGTGGATGATGAACCCAATATTCTTTCCGGGCTGAAACGAATGCTTCGTTCCATGCGGAATGAGTATGATCTGCAATTTGCGGAAAATGGAAAAGAGGCTCTTAAAATCATGGAATCCACAAAGTTTGATGTGGTGGTTTCTGATATGCGTATGCCGGGGATGGATGGTGCTCAATTGCTCACCGAAATTCAGGAGCGTTATCCCTATTCCATTCGTATTATGCTAACAGGTCAGGCTAAGGAAGAATCAGTATTGCGTACCGTGGGAGTGGTACATCAATTTTTAGCAAAACCCTGTGAGCCAGATCATCTGAAGGCTGTAATCTTGCGGGCAAGTGCTCTGCATGATCTGATTTCCCATTCTGCTCTTAAGAAAATAGTTTCAAAACTTGGTACCTTACCGAGTCTGCCTGAGGTGTATGCTAAATTACGTCAGGCGATGGCAGATCCTGAGGTATCTGTCGCTGATGTGGCAGCTATTATAGAAGAAGACATGGCAATGAGTGCAAAGGTTCTGCAACTTGTTAACTCTGCTTTTTTTGGCCTCTTCCAAAAGGTGGAGAGTCCTGCTCGTGCAGTAAATCTTTTAGGGCTTGATACGGTTAAAAGTCTGGTTCTTGGTGTTGGTGCTTTTTCTGAGATAAAAGCTACTTCAAAACTTTTTTCAATTCAACGTCTCTGGTCACATAGTATGACTGTTGCCGCTCTTGCAAAGAAAATTGCTATGACAGCAACCGATGATAAAGAACTTATCGATCACTGTTTTATCAGCGGCTTACTTCATGATATTGGTAAGCTTGTTTTACTAGCTCAGATGGTTGATGAGTATGAAAGAGCAGTTCTGCTTGCTGAAGAGAAAAAGATTCGGTTGCGCATGGCTGAAAAGGAAGTTTTTGATACGGTTCACGGAGATATTGGTGCATATTTGATGGGGCTTTGGGGAATGCCAGGACCCGTCGTGGAAGCGATAGGATTTCATCATAGAATAGATGATTATCCGGGAGACAGCTTTACTCCCGCAATTGCAGTTCATGTCGCTAATGTATTTTACTATGAAAACCGTCCGAAAGAAATTGTCGGAGTCCAACATGAGCTTGATGAAATTCATTTAAAGAAGTTAGGGTTTGGTGATAATATTAAAGATTGGCGTGAACTGAGTGCTGATTTTTTTGAACAGGAAAATAGTGATGACAGATAAAATATTACTGGTAGATGATGAACTGAATATCCTTCAATCAATGCAAAGGCAGTTGCGTAAACGGTTTAAAATCGTAATTGCAGAGAGTGGTGATGAGGCTCTTCATGCTTTGAAGGTTAAAGGTCCTTTTGCTGTAATTGTCTCAGATATGCGTATGCCAGGAATGGATGGCGTTCAACTGCTGAGCAGAGTGAAGGATAGCTATCCAGATACGGTGCGCATTATGCTTACCGGGAATGCTGATCAGGAGACAGCATCCGAGGCAGTGAATGCCGGGCAGATTTTTAGATTCCTTACTAAACCCTGTTCAACTGCGGTGCTTGCAACCTCCCTGGCTCTTGGAGTACGACAGTACAATCTCCTCACCGCCGAGAAAGAGCTTCTGAGTAAAACTGTGAAGGGAAGTATTACGGTTATGGCTGAACTGTTGAGCCTTGCGAATGCCACAGCATTTAGTAGTGGTTATAGAATTAAACCAATGGTTGAGAATATTGCAAAAGAGCTTCAGTTACCTGGTCTCTGGCAATATGAAGTGGCTGCGCTGATGTCTCAAATAGGATGTATTACCTTACCGGGTGATGTTTTGCATAAACTGCATGCCGGGATAGAATTGTCCGATGATGAGCAACAGATGTACGAAAATCATCCCAATGTGGGTAGCAAGCTTATTGCCAAGATCCCTCGTCTTGAAAAAGTTGCAGCGATGATAGAAAATCAACTTCGTTCCTATGATTCCTGTGAAGAGTCTGATTTTTTAGAAGATGTGGTAGTCATTGGTTCTGAAATTCTTAAAGCATCAATAGATTATGATCTGCTGCGGCAGCAGGACGTTGAACATAATCCAGCGATACGCGGTATGCGCAAAGCTAAAGGAGAGTATAATCCTGCTATTTTGGATTTAATTGAAAAGTATAAGCCGAAAAACGTACATGCGAGTGTGAAAAATATCAGCTTCAAGGATGTTATCCCTGGAATGATAGCGGCGGAGGATGTTTTTGCAAAGAATGGCGCTATGCTCATTCCCAAAGGGCAGGAAATCACCTGGCCTGTCATTCAAAGTTTAATGAACTTTGAAAAACAGATCGGAATTGTGGAACCCATTCGTGTACGTGTGATTGAAAATGATGAATAAAGAATCCTGTTTGTTTTTCTAGCTATTGGTGTTGAATTAAGAAATGATTGTTTAGTAATTAAGGGGAATTAATGAATATTAAACGTTATTTTTTTGTTTCTGCTTTCTTTTGGTCGCTCCTTATGCTCGTTGCTATGGGATATGAAATGCGGCATACCATGGAGGATAGCGACAAGCTGGCGCTCATTGAAGCACGAACAGCTCTTGCCAAGGATCTTATTTATCGCAAATGGGTCGTGTCCAAAGGAGGCGTCTATGGACTTATTTCTAAAAATACTCCTCCAAATCCTTATTTAATTGTTCCTGAACAAAATATAGAAACACCATCTGGAAACCAACTGACTCTTATAAATCCTGCGTATATGATTCGACAGGTCTATGAACTCGAACGTGAAGAAAATGGAATACGAAGTCACATAACCAGTCTTAAGCCGATCCGCCCAGAAAATAAGGCTGACACATGGGAAGAAGTGGTTTTACGAAAATTTGAACAAGGCGTTGATGAGTATTCAGAAAAAGTAGAAATTGATGGAGAGCCATATTTTCGCTTTATGAAGGCTTTGAAAGTTCAGCAGGGGTGTCTAAAGTGCCATGCTATTCAGGGATATAAAGAGGGCGAGGTTCGTGGTGGAATAAGTATTGCGACCCCAATGGTTGCTATTATGCAAATCGAGAAAGACAAACTTATTCGGAGTTATTTTGCATATTTATTTCTTTGGATACTTGGTATTGGCGGCTTGTCCTACGGAAGTTATCATTTACAAAAACAATTAAACAAGCGAAGAGAAACAGAAACTGAGCTGCAAAAGTTCAAACAGACTCTGGACCAGACTAGTGATTGTGTTTTTATGTTTTCCCCAGAAACCCTTCGCTTCTTTTATCTTAATCAGGGTGCAATTGACCTCATGGGATATTCAGAAGCTGAATTACTGGAAATGACCCCAATTGATATAAAACCTCTCTTTACTGAGCAGAGTTTTCGTGAAATTACAGATCCTCTTATTAAAACACCTGGTAAATCTATAAGCCTTGAAACGTTACATCGTCATAAGGATGGACATGATATCCCTGTAGAAGTTCAGCTTCAGTATGTGACACTTGAAGAAGAAGATGGACGTTTTGTTGCGGTTGTTCGTGATATCAGTAAACGAAAAGAAGCAGAATCTGAAAAAGAGATGTTACAGTCCCAGATGCTTCATTCCCAGAAACTTGAGTCTGTGGGGCAATTAGCCGCTGGTATTGCTCATGAAATTAATACTCCTGCGCAGTTTCTCGGCACTAATATGGAGTTTCTTGGTGAATCGTTTGACGATGTTGAATCTCTGATAAAAGAGTATCAAAGCGTTGTTAAGTCGTTACAGGACGGAACAGTTGATAAAGAGTTATTGGAAAATCTTGAAGAAAGAATAGAAGAGCTTGATTGGGATTATCTTCGAGATGAGATCCCCTTAACCATCAAACAGTCAAGAGAGGGTGTGGAACGGATCTCGAAAATTGTTCGAGCCATGAAGGAATTTTCGCACCCTGGTAGTAAAGATAAAGCTCCTGTGAACATTAACGATATTATTAACACCACAATAACCGTTGCTTCCAAT